>DASZON010000175.1:0-6738 GCA_035550755.1 Actinomycetota bacterium
CCCGGACCTCGACTGCGTCTACGAGCCCGACCGCACCGCCCTCGCCGCCCGGGTCGCCACCCTGGTCCAGCCCGGCGACCTGGTCCTCACCCTCGGCGCCGGCGACATCACCACCCTCGCCGACGAGCTCGCCCCCCTCCTGGGTGGAGCCGGGGCCGTGGGCGGGGGACGGGCTGTGGACAGCCGCGGGAACCCTCCCGGCGGGTCGGCTACGCTTCCCCCCAGGGGGGCTCGGTTCCCGGTGGATGGTGGAGACCCATGACCGCCGGGAGCCCGATGACCCCCGGGAGCCCGATGACCCCCGCGTGGCCGCCGATGCCGCCGCCGGTGGGGCCGGTCGACCCGGACCTGCTCGAGCGGGCCGCGGCCGAGCTGGCCGCCCGGTGCCCGGGACGGGTCAGCCGGGACCGGCCGCTGGCCCCGCTCACCACCTTCCGGCTCGGCGGGCCGGCGGCGGTGTTCCTCCAGGCCGAGGGCCTGGACGACCTGGCCGCCCTGGCCGAGGTGCTCGCGACCGCCCCGGTTCCGCTGCTGATCGTCGGCCGCGGGTCGAACATGCTGGTCGCCGACGGCGGCTGGCCCGGGATCGTGCTCCACCTCGGCGAGCGGTTCCGGCGGGTCGAGGTGGAGGGGACCGAGCTGGAGGCGGGTGCGGCCACGCCGCTGCCCAGTGTCGCCGCCCGGTCGGCCAGGGCGTCGCTGGGCGGGATCGCCTTCGCGGTGGCGATCCCGGGGACGGTCGGTGGCGGGGTGCGGATGAACGCCGGCGCCCACGGTGCAGACCTGGCCAACCTGCTGGTCTGGGCCGACGTGTTCCACCTGACCGGCGGGCTGGCCGGCACGGCGGTGCGGATGAAGCCGGACGAGCTCGGGTTCGGGTACCGGCGGTCGGCCCTGCCGGCCGGGGCGGTGGTGACCGCGGCCCGGTTCGCCCTGACCCCGGGGTCCGAGGCCGCCGTCCGGGCCGAGATCGACGAGGCCCGTCGCTGGCGGCGCGACAACCAGCCGGTGAACCAGCCCAACTGCGGCAGCGTGTTCGCCAACCCGCCCGAGATGGCCGCCGGGCGGGTGGTCGAGCTCCTGGGCATGAAGGGCGAGGCCCGCGGCGGGGCACGGATCAGCGAGGTCCACGCCAACTTCATCGTCGCCGCCGACGGCGCCACCGCCGCCGACGTGCTCGTGCTCATCCGTCGTGTCATGCGCCGGGCCCGCGACGAGCTCGGCATCACCCTCCGGACCGAGGTCCAGCTCGTCGGCGACTTCGGCCCGTCCCCGGCCGGGGCCGGGACCGGGGAAGCGGCCGTCGGCGACCCGGCGAGCCCGGCGGGGGAGGGCGCCCCGTGAGCCAGCGGTCCAGCGCCGGTGGGCGCGCGAGCGGGGGCGCGGCCCCCAGGCGGCGGCCACCAGCCGACCGGCGGATCGCCGAGCGGCGCAAGGCGATCATCGCCGCCCGGGTGCGGAGGCGGCGACGTGTCCTCGGCTGGGCCCTGGTCGGGCTCGCCCTGGCCGTCGGGGTCGCCTACCTGATCCGCACCCCGCTGTTCGGCCTCAGCAGCGTGCGGGTCACCGGAACCCAGGCCGTGCCCACCTCCGAGGTCGTGGCGGTCAGCAAGGTCCGCATCGGCGAGCCGTACCTGGGCCTCGACCTCGCCGGCATCCGGGCCCGGGTGGCCGCCCTGCCCCGGGTCGCGGCCGTCGAGGTGACCCGCGACTACCCCTCCAGCCTCCACATCGCCGTCACCGAGCGGCCGGCGGTGGCCAGCGTCTCCAGCGGCTCCCTGTTCTGGCTGGTCGCCGCCGACGGCACCGTGCTCGACTCGGCCGCCGCCCGCCCGCCGGCGCTGCCGTACGTGGCCGGCGTCCCCCTGCCGGGCGGGGTTGGCCCCGGCAGCCGCCTGCCGCCCGGCAACGAGCTGGCCAATGCCCTCACCGCCCTGGGCGGCATGGACCCCAAGCTGGAGCGCGAGGTGACCGGCGTCGCCGCCCGCAGCCTCGACAGCCTGGAATTCACGCTCGAGGACGGAACGCACGTCCTGTACGGCCTCGCCGTCGACCAACCGGCAAAGGACGCCGCCGTGCTGCTGGTGCGGCGGACGCTCAAACGCGAGGGAAGGGAGGCGCAGCGAATCGACGTCCGCAATCCGTCGTCACCGACCGTCATGGCGACGCCGGCAAATAACAATACGTGAAATTACACCAGGGTAGTTGACCAGGTCAGGGGCACCTTGTACCATCCCCGGCAGGTTGAGGTTGACATAAAATTGAACCTCAACTTGAGGCTCAACTTCCCCCGCTTCCCGGCCATCGGTGCTGGGCGCTGAATACGAGAGTCCGTGAAACGGGCGAAGGAGGTTGGTTGGATGATGGCGGCGCCGCAGAACTACCTGGCCGTGATCAAGGTGGTCGGGATCGGCGGCGGTGGAGTCAACGCCGTCAACCGCATGATCGAGGCGAGCCTCAAAGGCGTGGAGTTCATCGCCGTGAACACCGACGCCCAGGCCCTGCTCGCCTCCGACGCCGACGTGAAGCTGGACGTGGGCCGCGAGCTGACCCGCGGCCTTGGCGCCGGCTCCAACCCCGACGTCGGCCGCCAGGCCGCCGAGGACCACGCCGAGGAGCTGGAGGAGGTCCTCAAGGGCGCCGACATGGTCTTCGTCACCGCCGGGGAGGGCGGCGGCACCGGCACCGGGGGCGCCCCGGTGGTGGCCCGGATCGCCAAGGCCCAGGGGGCCCTCACCATCGGCGTGGTCACCCGGCCGTTCGCCTTCGAGGGCAAGCGCCGCTCGGCCCAGGCCGACAAGGGCATCGAGAGCCTCAAGCAGGAGGTCGACACCCTCATCATCATCCCCAACGACCGCCTGCTCCAGGTGGCCGAGCGCACCACCTCGATGCTGGACGCCTTCAAGCTGGCCGACCAGGTGCTGCTCCAGGGCGTCCAGGGGATCACCGACCTGATCACCATCCCCGGGCTGATCAACCTCGACTTCGCCGACGTGCGGGCAACCATGCGCGAGGCCGGCACCGCCCTCATGGGCATCGGCCAGGCCCGCGGCGAGGACCGGGCCGTGGCCGCGGCCAAGCAGGCCATCTCCTCGCCCCTGCTGGAGGCGTCGGTCGACGGGGCCCGGGGCGTCCTCCTCAACATCTCGGGCGGCTCCGACCTGGGCCTGTTCGAGGTCAACGAGGCCGCCGAGGTGATCGCCTCGGCCGCCCACCCCGACGCCAACATCATCTTCGGGGCGGTGATCGACGACGCCCTCGGGGACGAGGTCCGGGTCACGGTGATCGCGGCCGGGTTCGACCGCACCACCGAGGAGGCCAACGCCGACCCCGGGCGCGGGCTCGGCGCCAACGGGTCGTCCGAGGACGAGTCGGTCTGGCCGACCCCTGGCCAGCGGCGGGCCGCCGACAGCCGGGTCTCCCGGCCGGTCCCGCCGACCTCGGCCCCGGCCGAGCGGCGCGACCCCGACCGACGGGAGCCCGAGCGCCGCGAGCCCGAGCGCCGCCCCCGCTACGACGGCGATGACGACGAGCTGGACATCCCCTCCTTCCTCAAGCGCTGACCGGCAGCCACCCGAGGAGCCGGGCGTGACCGGGCCCACCGGGAACGCCCCCGCCCACGGCGCCCGCCCCGGCGCCGCGGAACCAGTGATCGGGGACCGGCCCGGAAACCCAGGCTCGGTGATCGGGGACCGGCCCGGGGTCCCGGGCCTTGTCTGGCGTCCGGGGCCGCCCGAGGCGGTGGGTCCCGAACCGGCCTGGCCGCCGGTGCTGGTCGCCGAGGACCTGCTCGGGGCCGGGGTCGTGGCCGCCTTCACCGGCCGGGTCGGCGGGTCCTCGGCGCCGCCGTACGCCACCCTCAACCTCGGCCTGGCGGTCGGCGACGACCTGCGCCGGGTGCTGGCCAACCGCCGCCGGGTCGCCACCGTCCTCGGTCTTGCCGGCCACCCCTGGGCCCTGGCCCGCCAGGTCCATGGCGCCATCATCCTGCGGGTCGGCGCCGGCGACCCCGGGGCCGACCCGCCCGCCGCCGACCGCCCCTGGGTGGAGGCGGGGGCGCTCGGGCAGGGGCCGCCGGAGGGGAAGGCGCCGCTGGGGGAGGGCGACGGGCTGGTCACCACCGACACCGGGGTGGTGCTGGCGGTCCTGACCGCCGACTGCGCGCCGGTACTGCTGGCCGACCCGGGGGCCGGGGTGGTCGGGGCGGTCCACGCCGGCTGGCGGGGACTGGCCGCCGGGGTGGTCGAAGTCGGGGTGGCGGCCATGACCGGGCTCGGTGCCAACCCGGGGGCGGTCGTCGGGCTGGTCGGTCCCGCCGCCGGCGGCTGCTGCTACGAGGTCGGGCCCGACGTTCGCGAGGCGGTCGGCGGCCGCTACCCGGCCGCGCTGGCCACCACCAGGGACGGCCGCCCCGCCCTCGACCCGGCCGCCGGGGCCGCCCAGGCGCTGGAGCGGGCCGGGGTCGGCCAGGTCCGGCTGGCGGGGGAGTGCACGGTCGACCTGGCCGGGCGGTACTTCTCCCACCGCCGCGACCACGGCCGCACCGGCCGCCAAGCCGGGCTCATCGCCCTCGTCCCGGGAGCCAGCCGGTGAACCCCGAGATCGCCCCGCACGTACTGGTCCCCACGCCGCTGAGACCCCTGCCGGTGGCGGGAGCCCCGACCGGGAGGGTAGCCCACGGGATCCGTACGTGCCGGGGGGTTTCCACAGCCCCCCAGGGAGCTCGGCCCCGGGGTCCTGGCGACGTCCGGGTGGGCCGATGAGCGCCGGGGTCGACCCGGCGGTGGTCGCGGCCAACGTGGACTCGGTGCGCGGGCGGGTGGCGGCCGCGGCGGCACGGGTCGGGCGCGACCCGGAGGAGGTGACCCTGGTCGCGGTGGCCAAGCTGTTCCCGCCGGACGCGGTGCGGGCCGTGGTCGCGGCCGGGGTCGGTGACGTCGGCGAGAACTACGCCAAGGACCTCGAGCGCAAGGCGGCCGAGGTGCCGGGGGTCCGCTGGCACTTCGTCGGCCGCCTCCAGCGCAACAAGGCGGGGGTGCTGGTCGCGGCGGGCGCCCTGGTGCACTCGCTCGACTCGCTCTCCGGGGCCCGGGCCCTGGGGCGGCGGGCGCAGGCCGCGGGGACCACGGCCAGGGCGCTGGTCCAGGTCGAGGTCGACGACCGCGAGGCCGCCCACGGGGTCCGGCCGGCCGACCTGGAAGGGTTCCTCGAGGCCTGCCGGAGCGTGGACGGGCTCGCGGTCGAGGGCCTGATGGTCATGCCCGCCCCGGCCGGCGACCCCGAGGCGACCCGCCCCGCGTTCCGCCGCGCCGCCGACCTGGCCGCCCGGTCCGGGCTGGCCCGGCTTTCCATGGGCATGACGGCCGACTTCGAGGTGGCGGTCGAGGAGGGCGCCACCCTCATCCGCGTCGGCACGGCCCTCTTCGGCCCCCGCCCCACCCGCCGCCCGGGATCAGCCGGGGCGGCCCCGGGGCCCGATCCCACCTCGGCTCCGGAGCCCGACCCTGCCCCCGATGGGAGCGGCCGATGAGGCTGTCACTCGTGACCCATACGATTCGGTCAGGATCGCCGATCCCGACCTCGGAAAACGGACAAAGGGACGTTCCCGGCGGGTGCGCCGTGACTTCTGTGGCGACTATCGCCATAGTGTTCCCGGCGCCGCCCAAGGCGGACGTCCTCAGGTGCTTGGACAGTTGTCGAGTTGGTGAAAGGTAGGTGACGTAGGTGGCTGGGGCGTTCAAGAAAAGCCTTGTGTGGTTGGGGCTGGTCGAGCCTGAGGACGACGAGGAGCTGGCCGACGTGGCCGAGGCGGCCGGGCGAGCACCGGCCGACCGGGCTCCCATCCGCCGGGTGCGCGACGACGACGTCTACGGGCGCCGTCAGCAGGGGGGGCGCCTGGAGGAGCCGACCGAGGCGGTGATCCACCCGATCCCGTCCGCGGCAACCGGCAAGGTCCACCTGATCGAGCCGTCCGGCTTCAACGATGCCGAGGAGATCGGCGAGAAGTTCAAAGCCGACATCCCCGTGATCGTCAATCTCCAGGCCATGGAGGCCGACACCGCCAAGCGTCTGATCGACTTCGCCGCCGGGCTCACCTTCGGGCTCGACGGGCGCATCCAGCGGGTCGCCGACAAGGTCTTCCTACTCACCCCTCGGAACGTCGAGGTCTCGGCCGAGGAGCGGCGGCGGCTCCAGGAACGGGGCTTCTTCAACCAGGCATGACCGGTGTCGATCTGTGTGGATTCTTTCCCTCCTTCTAAGTCTCTACTGGCTGATCCTCCTCGGACGGATCGTCATGGACCTGATCCTGAGCCTGACCGGTGGCCGAGGTCTGGCCGGTTTGGCGATCCTGTATGGGATACTGTATGACTTGACCGAACCCGTCCTCCGACCCATAAGGCGACTCCTTCCCCCCTTGCGAGTCGGCGCTGTGGCCCTAGATCTCTCCCCCCTCATCGTGTTCGTACTGATCGCCCTGTTGAGACAGGTGGTGAGTACCAGCTAGCCGGCCCAACGCGAACGCTCGAGTGGTGCTCGGGTACAATCGCCCATCCACTTGCAGGTAAGGAGCGCACATGCCGCCACTGACGCCGCTGGACATCCAACACAAAGAATTCACCAAGGCCATGCGCGGGTACGCCATGCACGAGGTGGACACCTTCCTCGACCAGGTCACCGAGGAGTTCACCCGGATGCAGGACGAGATCGCCCGCCTCCGGGAGCAGGCCTCCAGCGCGG
>DASZON010000176.1:0-3810 GCA_035550755.1 Actinomycetota bacterium
GGCGCCGCGGATCTCGAGGTCCTTCATGGCGATGGCCATGCCCGAGCCCAGGTCCTGGTGGGTGGCCACGGTGGCCAGCCGCTGGTGGGAGGTCTCGGTGATGGACCGCTCGGGCGGGTAGAACAGGTAGGCGTAGGCCCGGTCGCGGGAGCGCCCGACCCGGCCCCGGAGCTGGTAGAGCTGGGCCAGGCCGAGGGTGTCGGCCCGGTCCACGATCAAGGTGTTGGCCGTGGGGATGTCGATGCCGGACTCGATGATGGTGGTGCAGACGAGGACGTCGTACTCCTTGTCCCAGAAGTCGAGCATCACCCGCTCCAGCTGGTCCTCGCTCATCTGGCCGTGGGCCACGGCCACCCTGGCCTCGGGGATCGCCTGGCGGACCTGGTAGGCGACCCGGTCGATGGAGTCGACCCGGTTGTGGACGAAGAACGTCTGGCCCTCCCGGAGCATCTCGCGGCGGATGGCGTTGGCCACCGTGCCCTCGTCGTAGGCGCCGACGAAGGTCAGCACCGGGTGACGCTCCTCGGGCGGGGTCTCCATCACCGACAGGTCGCGGATGCCGGAGATGGCCATCTCCATGGTCCGCGGGATCGGGGTGGCGGTCAGGGTGAGCACGTCGACCTCGGTCCGGAGCTGCTTGAGGTGCTCCTTGTGGCCGACCCCGAAGCGGTGCTCCTCGTCGACCACGACCAGGCCGAGGTCGGACCACCTGGCGTCGGCCGACAGCAGCCGGTGGGTGCCGATGACCACGTCGATGGTGCCGTCGGCCATGCCGGCGACCACCGATTCCTGCTCCTGCCTGGACTGGAACCGCGACAGCACCGCCACCTTGACCGGGAAGGGGGCGAAGCGCTCGGAGAAGACGGCCATGTGCTGCTGGGCGAGCAGGGTGGTGGGCACCAGCACCCCGACCTGCTTGCCGTCCATGACCGCCTTGAAGGCGGCCCGGACGGCGACCTCGGTCTTGCCGTAGCCGACGTCGCCGCAGAGCAGCCGGTCCATCGGCACCGGGGCCTCCATGTCGGCCTTGATCTCCTCGACGGCGGTCAGCTGGTCGGGGGTCTCGGTGAACGGGAAGGCGTCCTCGAGCTCGCGCTGCCAGGGGGTGTCGGGCCCGAACGCGTGCCCGGGCGAGGCCATCCGGGCCGAGTACAGCCGCACCAGCTCGGCCGCCATCTCCCGGACCTTGCGGCGGACCCTTGCCTTCTGGCGGTCCCACTCGCGGCTGCCGAGGCGCGACAGCTTGGGGTTCTCCCCGCCGACGTAGCGGCTGATCAGCTCGACCTGCTCGCTGGGCAGGTACAGCTTGTCACCCTGGTCGTAGGCCAGGACCAGGTAGTCGCGCTCGGCCCCGCCGACGCTGCGGTGCTCCATGCCGACGTAGCGGCCGATGCCGTGGACGGCGTGGACGACGATGTCGCCCGGCTGGAGCTCCTCCAGGGCGAGCTGGCCGCCGGCGTGCCTGGCCCGGCGGCGGCTGGAGGGCATGCGGGCCTGCTCGCGGGTCTGGCGGCGGGTGCCGTAGAGGTCGCCCTCGGCCACCACGGCCAGCCTGAGCGACGGCAGCCGGAAGCCGGTGAGCAGCGGCGCGGTCCCGACCAGGACCCCGGGGCCCTGGTCGGCGGGGAGCTCGAGAACCAGGTCGGGGACGGTCAGGCCCTCCTCGCGCAGGACCTCGACCAGGCGCTGGGCCGGGCCGGCGCCCTCGGTGGTCAGCACCACCGTGGCGCCGTCGGCGACCAGGTCGCGGGCGTCGGCGGCGATGCGGCTGACGTTCGCCCGGTAGGGCTCGACGGCGTGGGCGTCGATGCGGACGGCGCTGGCCTGGCCCGAGTCGAAGGGGCTGAGGCGCAGCACGGCCCGGCCGGCGTCCTCCAACACCTCCTCCAGCGCCCGGTAGGCGACACCCTCGACCGGGGCGGTGCCGCCCTCGGCGGCGCTCCCCCAGGACGCCTGGGCGGCCTCGTCGGCCTGGTGGCGGACCTCCTCGGCCCGGTCGAGGGTCCGCTTGGGGTCGACCAGGACGAGCACGGCGTCGGCCGGCAGGTAGCCGGGCAGCGGCCGCAGCTCGTCGAACAGCAGCGGCAGCAGCGACTCGACCCCCTCGACGTCCAGGCCCTCGGCGACCTGGGCGAGCAGGTCCTGGGCCCACATGACCTCGGGGGCGAGCTGGCGGGCCCGGCCCCGCTCGGCCTCGCCCAGCCGCACCTCGCGGCACGGCCAGGCCTCGACCGACGGCAGCTCGGTCAGGGACCGCTGGCTGGACACGGCGAAGGCGCGGATGCTCTCGACCTCGTCGCCCCACAGCTCGACCCGGACCGGGTGGTCCTCGCCGGGCGGGAAGAAGTCGACCAGGCCGCCCCGGACGGCGACCTCGCCGCGGCGCTCGACCATGTCGGTGCGGGTGTAGCCGGCGGCGACCAGCCGCTCCAGCAGCTCCTCGAGGTCGACCCGGTCGCCGGCGGCCACGGTCACCGGCTCGACCTGGTCGAGGCCGGGGGCGAGCGGCTGCATCATCGCCCGGGCGGGCACGGTCAGCAGCTGGAGCCCCGACCCGCCCGGCTGCCCGAGCCGGTGGAGCAGCCGCAGGCGGGCGGCCACGGTCTCCGAGCGGGGCGAGAGCCGCTCGTGGGGCAGGGTCTCCCAGGCCGGGAAGGTGGCGGCCGCGTCCGGGCCCAGGAAGGCGGCCACGTCGGCGGCCAGGGCCTCGGCGTCGGCGGTGGTGGCGGTGGTCACCACCACCAGCCGCCCGCCGGCCCGGGCCAGCCCGGCCAGCAGGAACGCCCGGGCGACATCGGGCACGACCACCTCGGGCCGCTCGCCACCGTCGCCGCCGACGGCGGCGAGCAGGTCGGCGAAGGCGGGGTCGCCGGTCCAGCGGTCGAGCAGCGGGTCCAGATGCACGCGAGCAGTCAGCCTTTGCAGGAGCGGTCACAGGGGTCGGGGCAGCACCGAGGCGCCCCACAGGTGCAACCTGGGGGCGTCACGGCTTGTTCCAAGCCTACTCCCCGACTCCGACGGTGAGCCCGCCCGCCGGGCCCGTCAGTCCCCGGTGGGCAGCCGGGGGACGACCACCCCGAGGTCGACGTTGCCGCCGGTGAGCACGGTCCCGACCCGGCGGCCGTGGAGGTCGCCGGCCTTGCCGGCGAGCAGGGCGGCCACGGTGGCGGCCCCGGCCGGCTCGACCACGACCTTCATCCGCTCCATGACGAAGCGGACCCCGGCCAGCAGCTCGGCCTCGGTCAGCAGCACCAGGTCGTCGACCAGGTCGCGCAGGAGGGGGAAGGTGAGCGGCCCGGCGAAGGGGGCGCAGAGCCCGTCGGCGACCGAGCGGGCCACGATCGGCACCGGCTTGCCGGCGGCCATGGCGGCGTTGAGGGCGGCCGCGCCCTCGGGCTCGACCGCCACCACCCGGCAGGCCGGGTTGGCGTCGCGCACGGCCAGGGCGGTGCCGCTGCACAGCCCGCCCCCGCCCACGCTGACCACCCAGACGTCGACCGGTCCGGCGTCCTCGGTCAGCTCCAGGGCGACCGTGCCCTGGCCGGCGACGATCTCGGGGTCGTCGAAGGGGTGGACGAAGGTGAGCCCGCGCTCCCGCTGGAGCCGTTCGCACTCGGCGAAGGCCTCGGTGGTGGTGTCGCCGTGCAGGATCACCTCGGCGCCGTAGCTCCAGCAGGCGGCCACCTTGGCCGCCGGGCTGTAGGTCGGCATGACCACGGTCGCCTTGGCCCCGACCTGGGCCGCCGCCCAGGCCACGGCCGCCCCGTGGTTGCCGGCGGTGACCGCCACCAGCCCGCGCTCGCGCGCCTC
>DASZON010000177.1:0-15923 GCA_035550755.1 Actinomycetota bacterium
TCGGCCATCCGCGGCACCGACTACCTGGGCCACGACGGCTCCCGGCCGTCGCTCGCCCTGGGGGTGGACGCCCTCCAGGTCCTCAAGGTGGTCGACGTCGGCGACGTACTCATGCTGGCCGGCGAGATCGAGCCGGCCCTCAAGCGCCTCGAGCGGGCCGTGCACACCGTGGCCGCGGCCGGGGCCATCCCGGTGGTGCTGGGCGGCGACCACACCATCGCCCTCCCCGACGTCACCGGGGTCGCCCGCCACCACGGGCTGGGGCGGGTGTCGGTGGTCCACTTCGACGCCCACGCCGACACCGGCGACACCCAGTTCGGCAGCCTGCTCGGCCACGGCACCCCGATGCGGCGCCTGATCGAGTCCGGAGCGGCCCGCGGCGACCGCTTCCTCCAGCTCGGCCTGCGCGGCTACTGGCCACCCCCCGAGGTGCTGGCCTGGATGGCCGACCAGGGGATGCGCAGCTTCGAGATGACCGAGATCGTCCGCCGCGGCCTCGACGCCTGCCTGTCGGAGGCGTTCGCCATCGCCACCGACGACTGCGACGGGGTGTTCCTGTCGGTCGACGTCGACGTGGTCGACCCGGGCATGGCCCCCGGGACCGGGACCCCCGAGCCGGGCGGGCTGACCGCCCGCGAGCTGCTGGACGCGGTCCGGCGCTGCGCGGTCGAGCTGCCGGTGGTCGGCATGGACGTGGTCGAGCTGGCCCCCGCCTACGACGGCCCCGGGCAGGTGACGGCGTTCCTGGCCAACCGGGTGGTGCTGGAGGCCCTGTCGGGGATCGCCCGGCGCCGGGCCACCGAGGGGTGAAACCGGCCTGGCCGGTCCGGTGTTGCAGCCGGTGATGGACATCAACCACCGGCCCGAGCTGCCGGACCGGCTCGCCCGCGACCTCGACGGGTCCTTCGAGGAGCTGGTCGTCGTCCACCAGCGGCTGGTCTACGGGCTGGCCCTGCGGGTGGTCGGCGACCGCGGCGACGCCGAGGAGGTCGCCCAGGACACCTTCGAGCGGGCCTACCACGCCCTGGCCGGCTACGACGCCGAGCGGGTGGCGGCCATGCGGCTGCGGCCCTGGCTGGCCCGGATCGCCCTCAACCTGGCCCGCAACCGGCTGCGGCGGCGCCCGCCGGCGGCCCGGGCCCTGGAGGACGGCGACGGCCAGCCGCTGGCCGTGGCCGCCCCCGCCGCCGCCGAGCCGGCCGCGGTCGCCGAGCGGCACGAGGAGCAGGCGCGCTGGGCCGAGCTGCTGGCCACCCTGCCCCGGGGCTGGCGCGAGGCGGTGGTGCTGCGCCACGTCGAGGGCCTCCCCTATGCGGAGGTCGCCGAGGTCCTTGGCCGGCCGGTGGGCACGGTCAAGACCCACGTGCACCGGGGGGTGCGGCAGCTCCGGGAGCAGCTGCAGCAACGAGAGGAGCGGACACCACGATGAACCGACCTGACCTTCACGACGACCCCGACGGCGGCTGGCGGGCCGTGGCCGAGGGCCTGCACGGGCTGCGTTCCGACCCGCCGGCGACCCTGCGCCCGGCCGTGCTCGAGCGGGTCGGCCTGGCCGACGCCTATGTGACCGTGGACGGCCCGGCCGGGCCGCTGCTGGTGGCCTACAACGGCCGCGGCATCTCGGCCACCGCCCCCGGCCCCGACGAGGCCGCCTTCGCCGAGCGGTTCCAGGGCCGGTTCCGCCGGCCCCTGCGGCCGGCCGACCGGCCCCCGGGCCGGCTCGTCGCCCAGGTGCAGCGGCTGCTGGAGCCGGGCCGGCGGGGCGCCCCACCCCGCTACGACCTGCGCGGCACCTCCGCCTTCGAGCAGGCGGTGCTGGCCAAGGCCCAGGAGATCCCCCGCGGCCAGGTCCGCCCGTACGCCTGGGTGGCCGGCGAGCTCGGCCAGCCGGCGGCCGTCCGGGCCGTCGGGGCGGCCCTGGGCCGCAACCCGGTCCCGGTGCTGATCCCCTGCCACCGGGTGGTGGGCAGCAACGGCCGCCTCACCGGGTACGCCTGGGGCGTGCCCTACAAGCGGGCCCTGCTCGCCGCCGAGGGTGCCGACCCCGACGAGCTGGAGCGCCTGGCCCGCCGCGGCACCCGCTTCTTCGGCAGCGACACCACCCGCATCTACTGCTACCCGACCTGCGCCCACGCCCGCCGGGTCACCGGCCCCCACCTGCAGCAGTTCGCGGGGGCGGCCGAGGCCGCCGCCGCCGGCTACCGCCCCTGCCTGGTCTGCCGGCCGCCGGCCCTGGCCGGCTGACGGCCCCGGCGTAACGCCCGCACCGCCTGCTCGGCCGCCTGCACCGGCAGGAGCTCGTCGAGGACGTCGGCGACCCGCTCGTTGCGGTGCTCGAACTCCAGGCCCTCGACGGCCGCGGGCAGGTCGCGGGCGTGGCGCTCGGCGGCGTCGAGGGCGGCGGCGGTGGCCGCCCGGGCGTCGGCCAGGGCCGGGTGGTCCCAGGCGGGCAGCTCGGCCCGGGCCGCGTCCAGCCCGGCCAGGAACCCGGCCACGCCGGCGTCCAGGGGGGCGCCGGGCCGGCGGGCCGAGGGGACGGTGGCCAGCAGGGCCCGGCTGCCCTCGTCCAGGGCCCGGGCGAACCCGAGGAACCCGGCCCAGGCCGCCTCGGCCGCCGGGTCGGGCCGCGCCCGCCGCCACATGCGTCCACCTCCTCGCCTAGGATGTGCTCCCCCGGAACCCGTCACCCCGACGATACCCACACGGAGCACGCGATGCCGCGCCTGGCCCTGTCCCCGGTCCCGCCCGAACGGGCCGACGCCGACCTGCTGGTGCTGCCGGTGGCGGCCGGCGCCGGCGGGCCGGCGGCCCCGCCGGTGACGGCGGGCGTGCTCGAGCGGCTGGGGGCCGGCCTGGCCGCCCTCGCCGGCGGGGCCGGCCGGCTCACCGGGGCCCTGGACGACGCCCTGGTCGTGCCCGCCTACGGCGCCCTTGCCGCCCCGGCGGTGCTGCTGGTCGGGGTCGGCCCCGACGACGGCCGCACCCCCGAGACCCTGCGCCGGGCGGCGGCGGTGGCCGTGGCCGCCGCCGGCAAGGCGGCCACCCTGGCCGTGGCCCTTCACCAGGCCACGGCCGGCGACGCCGGCGAGGACGCCGCCCTGGCCGCCGTGGCCGAGGGCACCGCCCTGGCCGCCTACCGGTTCTCCCGCCACAAGTCGGCCCCTGACAAGCCTCTGGAGGCGGCGACCCTGCTGGTCGACGGGGAGGCGGCCGTGGCCGCCGCCGGACCGGTGCTGCGCCGGGCCGAGGTCGCCGCCCGCGGCACCTGGCGGGCCCGCGACCTGGTCAACGAGCCGGCCAGCGCCATCAACCCGGCCACCCTGGCCGCCGAGGCCGTCCGCCTGGCCCGCCAGGCCGGCCTCGAGCACCGGGTGCTGGCCGGCCCGGCCCTGCGCCGGGGCCGCTTCGGGGCCGTCCAGGCCGTCGGCGGCGGGTCGGCCACCGGCCCCCGCCTGGTCGAGCTCCGCTACCGGCCCGAGGCCGCCCGGCGCCACGTCGCCCTGGTCGGCAAGGGGGTCACCTTCGACACCGGCGGCCTCGACCTCAAGCGCGGCGCCGGCATGGACGGCATGAAGGACGACATGGCCGGGGCGGCGGCGATCCTGGGGGCGGTCACGGCCGCCGCCGAGCTCGGGCTGCCCACCGCCGTCACCGCCATCCTCCCCCTGGTCGAGAACATGCCCGGGGCGGCGGCGATGCGGCCCGGCGACGTCGTCACCGCCCGCAACGGCCTCACCATCGAGGTCACCAACACCGACGCCGAGGGCCGCCTGATCCTGGCCGACGGCCTCGCCCTGGCCGCCGAGGCCAAGCCCGACGCCATCCTCGACCTCGCCACCCTCACCGGGTCGGTGGTCTACGGCCTCGGCCTCGGCTGCACCGGCGTGTTCGGCAACACCCCGGCCCTGACCGCCGAGGTCCTGGCCGCCGCCGACCGCGCCGGCGAGCCGGCCTGCGAGCTCCCCATGATCGAGGACTACCGCCGCTTCCTCGACTCCGAGGTCGCCGACCTGGTCAACTCGACCAACGAGCCCGGCGACAGCGTCCAGGCGGCCCTGTTTCTGCGCGAGTTCGTGGCCGGCACCCCCTGGGTCCACCTCGACATCGCCGGCCCGGCCACCGCCAAGGAGGCCCGCTACTACCAGCCCAAGGGCGGTACCGGCTGCATGGTCCGGACCCTGCTGGCGTTCCTGGAGGGGCCGGCCTGAGCCCCCGGCGGCCGGGGCGTCAGGCGGTGGCGTAGGCGGCGACCTCGGCCCGGGCCGCCCCGGCCAGGTTGCCCTTGGCCCGGTAGAGGGCGAGGGCGTCGCGGGCGATCCGGGCGGCGTCGCCGGGCCGCCCGGCCGCGGCCGCCACCGCCGCCTGGTCCAGCAGGGCGTCGCCGCGCATGGTCAGCATGTCGGTGGGGGCGGCGATCTCGACCGCCTCGGCGGCCAGCCGCTCGGCCTCGGCCAGGCGTCCCCGGCCGGCCAGGGAGCGGGCGGCCGCCCCCCGCCAGCGGACCTGGGCGAAGAGGTCGTCGTGGGCGGCGATGGCCTGGCTGGCCATGGCCAGCTGGAGGGCCTCGTCGGGCCGGCCGAGGCGGTGCAGGACGTGGGCCAGGTCGGCGGTCAGGTTCGAGCGCATGCCCGACTCGCCCTGGCGCTCCAGCACCCGGATCCCCAGGCGCAGCTGCCGCTCGGCCCCCTCCAGGTCCCCGGTGAGGGCGAGCGCGGCGGCCACGAACTCCCGGGCCAGGGAGGCGACCCGGTTCTCGCCCATGTCGCCGGCCAGGGCCAGGGCCTGCTCGACGGTGGCCATGGCCGCCTCGGGCTGGGCGGCCATCGCCTGGAGGCCGGCCATGGACTGGAGGGCGGTCAGCTCCGAGCGGCGGTTCCCGGCCGCCTGGCCGAGCAGCTCCTGGCAGCGGCGGACCCCCTCCAGGGCCGGGACCGGCCCCCAGAAGGCGCTCTGGGCGAGCAGCCCCCGGGCCCAGGCCTCGGCCGGGTCGTCGCGGGCCAGGCGGGCGTGGGTCATGGCCTGGCCGGCGGCCGCCTCGGCCTCGGCGATCCGGCAGCGCAGGAACCCGAGGGCGGCCAGCAGCCCCCATGCCTTGGCCAGGCCACGCTGGTCCTCGTACTCGGCGAAGGTGGCGATGGCCTGGCCGGTCTCGGCCTGGAGGGCGGCCGTGTCCAGGTCGCTGGCCACCCCGACCGCCATCCGCAGCCGCCCCACCCGGGCGTGGGCGGCCAGCCGCTCGTCGCCGCGGCTGGCGGCGGCCGCCGCCCCCTGGGCGAGGGTGGCCTCGGCCTGGGGGAACTCGCCGGTGGAGACGAGCACGTCGGCCAGGTCGACCAGCAGCTCCAGCCCGCCCGGGTCGCCGGCCGGGAGCAGGCCGACGGCCCGTTCCAGCAGCTTGGACGCGGCCGGGAGGTCGCCCCGGCCCAGCGCCCGGCGGCCGGCCCCGCCCAGGTGCCGGGCCGCCGCCTCGGCCAGGCGCTGGTTGCGCTGGTCGACCATGCCCAGCTCGGCCCGGTAGCGCCAGGCCTGCTCGAGGTGCCAGCCGACGATCTCCTCGAGCTCGCGCAGCCGCGCCCCGGCGGCCCGCTCGACCCACACCGCGAACAGCTCGTGCAGCTCGGCCCGGGCCTGCTTGGGGATGGCGTCGTAGGTGGCGTCGCGCAGCAGCAGGTGGCGGAACTGGAACCCGTGGTCGCCGGCGAGGCGCGACGGTGCCGGGCGGAGCAGCTCCCGGCGCACCAGGGCCTCCAGGCGGGCCGGGACCTCGGCCCGGACCGACGGGGGCGAGATCGCGGCCACCGCGCTCTGCTCGAACACCTGCCCGGCCACCGCGGCCCGTTCCAGCACGGCCCGCTCGACGTCCTCCAGCCGGTCCAGGCGGGCGGTGAGCAGGGCCTGGATGCTTGGCGGGATCCTCAGGTCCTGGAGGTCGGCGGCGACCCAGGCGCCGTCCTGGCGGCGCAGGCGGCCCTCCTCGACCAGGGCGGCCAGCAGCTCCTCGAGGAACAGGGGGTTGCCCTGGGCGGCCCGGGTGATCGGCCGGGCGGCCGCCTCGGGCAGGGCCACCGGCCCGGCCAGGGCGTCCAGGAGCTGGGCCGACTCGGCGTCGCCGAGCGGTTCCAGCAGCAGGGTGGTGGCGTTCAGCTTGCCCCCGGCCCAGCCGGGCCGCTGCTCCAGGAACTCGGGCCGGGCCATGGCCACGAGCAGGATGGGGGCGCCGCGGCCGTAGTCGGCCACGTGGTCGACCAGGTCGAGCAGGCCGGGCTCGGCCCAGTGGAGGTCGTCGAGGACGACCACCAGGGGGGTGCGGGCGGCCAGGTGCTCCAGCATCCGCCGGAACGCCCACGCCGCCTCCTCGGCCGGGCCGGGGGTGGCCTCCAGCCCGATCAGCTGGGCGATACGGCCGGCAACGTGGTCGCCGTCCTGGGTGTCGGCGTCGAGCAGCCGGCGGAGCTTGGCCATCGCCCCGGCCGGCGGGTCGGTGTCGGCGATCCCGGCGGCCTGGCGGGCGATCTCGGCCACCGGCCAGTAGGTGATGCCCTCGCCGTAGGACAGGCAGCGGCCCCGGAGCACGGTCGCCCCACCGAGGGTGGCCGCGGCCTCGGTGACGAGGCGGGTCTTGCCCGCCCCGGCCTGGCCGAGGACGGTCAGCAGGTGACTGCTGCGGGTGGCCACGACCCGCTCGTACACCCAGGCGAACAGGCGCAGCTCGGGCTCGCGGCCGACGATCGGGGCGTCCTGGCGGCGGGCGTGGCCGGGGGCGCCCGGGTCGACCCGGCCGAGGCGGTAGGCGACCACCGGGGTGCCCTTGCCCTTGAGGTGCAGGGGGGTGACCCGCTCGGCCTCGACGGCGTCGCGGACCAGCCGGAAGGTGGACTGGCCGAGGAGGACCTCGCCGGGCTCGGCGACCTGCTCCAGCCGGGCGGCCACGTTGACGGCGTCGCCCAGGACGAGGGCGTCGCCGATGGCCGGGTCGCCGGTGACGACCTCGCCGGTGTTGACCCCGGTGCGCACCTGGAGGGTGACCCCCCAGTCGCGCCCCAGGTCGCGGTTGAGGTCGGCCAGGCCCTGGTCGAGGCCGGCCGCGGCCCGGACCGCCCGCAGGGCGTCGTCCTCGTTGACCACCGGGATGCCGAACACCGCGACCACGGCATCGCCGACGAACTTCTGCACCCGGCCGCCGTGGCGCTCGAACAGCCCCCGCATGTGGTCGAACCAGCGGGCCATGACCACGGCCAGGGACTCGGGGTCGAGCCGGCGGCCGAGCCCGCCCGCCCCGGCGAGGTCGGTGAACACCACCGTGACCGTCTTGCGGGCCGGGCGGCTGGCCGGGGCCGCCGGCAGCTGGGAGCCGCAGTTCAAGCAGAAGCTGGCCCGGGCCGGGTTGGGCTCGCCGCAGACCGGGCAGACGGTCACGCCGGCTCGCCCCCGTCGGGGCCGGGCCAGCCGCGGGTCCGGGCCAGCTCGGCCAGGGCGGCCCGGTCGATCCGGTCCCCGGGCACGGCCGCGACCCGGCAGCCGGTGACGGCCCGCAGGGTGGCCGTGCGCCGGCCCCCCTCGAGCAGGGCGACCTCGCCGACCACCGCCCCCGGGCCGAGCTCGGTCACGGTGACGCCGTCGATCTCGACGGCCAGGATCCCGTCGAACAGGAGGTACAGCTCGTGGCCGGGGTCGCCCTGGTCGACCAGGGTGGCGCCCTTGCGCAGCCGGATCCAGTGGGGGGCGGCGTCGACGATGACCTGGGACAGCTCCCGCTCCAGGGCGGTCTCCACGGCGGTGGCCCTGACCGGGGCGTCGCGGCCTCCCCAGGGGGTGAACGGGTCCCAGGCGTCGGCCTGCCAGCCGGTGAAGTCGACGACCCCGGAGGTGGCGATCAGGCGGCCGTCGTGGTCATAGACCCAGTGGCGCGGGAACGGGCTCGCCCCGGCCAGGTCGAGGTCGCTGCGCCCGTCGGCGTGGAGGGTCAGGGTCAGGGTGGTCCAGGCGGCCGGGGCGGCCAGCCGGGTGGTGTCGCCCGGGCTCTGCCGGTAGGGCATGCCCACCGACAGCAGCCCCCCGGCGGTCTGGGTGAACCGCACCCACCCGTCCCCGGTCTCGGGCTCGGGGCGGAGGTCGGGCAGGGGGACGGTCGCGAACCCGACCTGGGTGGCCCCGGCCGCCTCCCGGGCGGCGCCCACCGACCCCTGGCCGGACTGGCCGGCGGCGACGATGCGGCCCTCGTCCACCTCCAGGTAGCCCGCCAGCCGGTTGGCCAGGCGGACCCGGCCGGCGGCCAGCAGCCCCTCCAGGTCGTCGAGGTGGGTGGGGGGCGGGTCGTCGTACTGGGCCGCGCCCACGTGGAACTGGAGCCGCTGGCCCCCCTCGACGCAGTCCGCGGGGACCCAGGACACGGCGGTGACGGAGGACTCGATGCGCACGGCAGCGACCGATGCTACCGGCTGGCGCCCCGTGTGCCCAGCACCACCCTGCGCGGTCAGCCGAGCAGCCGCTCGAGCAGGTCCCTGACCCCCTCGGGGCCGTCGACGATCAGGTCGGCCGCGGCCAGCAGCTCGGCCGGGGACTCGGCCGAGCGGACGGCGACCCGCAGGCCGCCGCCGAGCTCGCCGGCGACGGCGAAGGCGGGCAGGTCGCCGAGGTCGTCGCCGGCCACCAGCACGGCCCGGGCGCCCGACGCGGCCACCACCCGCTGGACGGCGTCCCCCTTGTCGCCGCGGACCTGGGGGCGTAGCTCCCACACCAGCCGGCCGGGCACGACCTCCAGGTGGTGGTGGGCGGCGACCCGGGCCGCGGCCTCGCCGACCGGCCCGGCCCAGCGGCCGGGGTCGGCGACCCGGCGGGTGTGGACGGCCACCGCGTAGCGCTTGTCCTCCAGGTGGGCGCCGCTCTCCTCGACGGCCGGGTCGGCGGCCAGGTCGCGGGCGGCGGCGGCCACCGCCGGCCGGGCCGCCTCCAGGCGCGGGTCGACCAGGACGCGGCCCTCGACGATCTCCTCGAGCCCGTACATGCCGAGGTAGCGGACCCCGGGGGCGGCGGCGTGGCTGGCCAGGTAGGCGGCCGGGCGGCCGGAGATCAGGGCGACGGCGGCGTAGCGGTCGGCCAGCGGTCCGAGCAGGTCGACGACCCCGGGCAGGGGCCGGGCCGCCGCCGGGTCCTCCACGATCGGGGCGATGGTGCCGTCGAAGTCGAGGCCGATGGCCACCTGGTCGGCGTGGGCGGCCAGGCCGGCCAGCCGGGCGGCGGCCGGGTCGCCGCTCACCGCTTGGTCCCGGTGGCCAGCTTGGTCCTGGTCTCCCGCACGGCCACGGCGGGCAGGGTGCCGGCGTTGGCGTCGACGAACGCCGCCACCTCGTCCGGGCACGGCTCCAGCCAGCTGCGCAGCACCCACGAGCTCGCCTTGGGCAGGGCGGCCTGGCGGTCGCCGGCCAGGGTCAGCACCAGCCCGGCGACCCGGGGCCACCAGCGGGCGGGGTCGCCGGCCCGGGCCAGGCGGGTGCAGGCGACCAGGGCGATCCGCCGGGTCCAGGGGTGGGGGTCGGCGGCCATCGCCTCCAGCAGCCCGAACCGGGCTGCCGGGTCGCGGGCGACCAGGGGGCCGAGCACGTTCATGCCCAGCTGGTCGGTGGTCTCCCAGTTGTCGAGCAGGGCGCACCAGGCCCGCAGCCGCTCCGGGTCGGTGGCGGCCAGGGCGGCCCGGTCGGCGGCGAGCAGGAAGCAGGCCACCAGCTGTTCCTCGCGGATGCCGGCGTGCCACAGCCGGTCGGCCAGGGCCGCGACCTCGGCCGGGGCGGCCTGGCGGTGGCGGCGCCGCCAGCCGGCGGCCAGGGCCCGCAGGTCGCCGACCCGGGCGCCGTAGAACGGCCGGCTGGTCCTGATCATCGGGACCACGGTGGGTTCGGGGGCGAGCTCGCGCAGGGCGGTGGTGATGGCGGCCGCCTCGGCGGCGGGGTCCAGGGGCATCGGCCGGGTCAGCCGGCCGTCCGGGCGACGCTGCGGGGGTGGCGCTCGCGGGCCCGGCGGCGGCCGCCGGTGAGGGCCCACTGGGTCACCCGGAGCAGGGCTTCGGCCACGATCTGGCGGCTCATCTTGGAGACCCCGGAGGCCCGCTCGGTGAAGGTGATCGGCACCTCGGCCACCCGGAACCCCTCCTGCCAGGCCTTGTGGACCATCTCGACCTGGAAGCAGTAGCCGTTGGACCGGACCTCCGACACCGGCAGCTCCTCCAGCACCGCCCGCCGGTAGGCGCGGTAGCCGGCGGTGCAGTCGTGCACCGGGACCCGCAGGGCCAGGCGGACATAGGTGTTGCCGCCGCGCGAGATCGCCTCCCGCAGCCGGCTCCAGTTGACCGTCCGCCCGCCGGGGACGTACCGGGACCCGATGACCAGGTCGGCCTGGTCGAGCCCATCGAGCAGGGCCGGCAGCCGCTCCGGGGGATGGGACAGGTCGGCGTCCATCTCGACCAGGGCGTCGTAGCCCCGCTCCAGCCCCCAGCCGAACCCGGCCCGGTAGGCCGCGCCCAGCCCCTGCTTGCCCGAGCGCTCCATGAGGTGGATGCGGGGCTCGTCGGCGGCCCGGTCCAGGACCAGCTTGGCGGTGCCGTCGGGGCTGCCGTCGTCGACCACCAGCACGTCGACCCGGGGGTCGGCGGCCAGGACCCGGTCCAGGACCGTCACCACCGACTCGGCCTCGTTGTAGGTCGGGATCACCACCAGGGCGCTCATGTCCGGCCCCGCAGCGGGGCCAGGACCCGTTCGGCGGTCGCCCGGTCGGCCATGGCCTGCCGGCGGCGCCAGAGCAGCCCGGCGAGCACGATCCCGCCGGTGGCGATCCCGATCAGGGCGGCCTCGATCCCCCGCCCGTAGCGGACATATGGGGTGATGCCGGTCCGCGGCGGGGCGGCCAGCCGGACCACGGTGTCCTGGTACAGGCCGGTCTCGGAGCTGGTCCGGCCGGTCGGGGCGATGACGGCGCTGATCCCGGTGACCGCCCCCTGGACGATCGTGCGGCCGGTCTCGACCGCCCGCAGCTGGCCCGCGGCCAGGTGCTGGCGGGGCCCGGCCCCGGTCCCGAAGGAGGCGTTGTTGGTCAGGACCAGCAGGACCTGGGCGCCGTCACGGGCGAGCTGGCGGGCGTCGGTCGGGTACGCCGACTCCCAGCAGACCAGCGGGCCGACCGGGGTCCCGTCGACCACCATCGGCTCCAGGCGCCGGCCGGGGACCTTGTCGTAGGGGACGCCTTCGCGGGTCGCCGGGATGAGGCGGCCGAGCACGCCCCCGAAGGGCACGAACTCCCCGAAGGGGACCAGGCGGCGCTTGCGGTAGCGGTCGGCGAGGCGGCCCTCGGGGGTGAACAGCAGCCCCTCGGTGGCCAGGTGGGTGGCGTCGATGCGGGTGGTCGCCCCGAGCAGGATGGGCGCCCGGGCGGCGGCGGCCGCCCTGGCCACCGCGGCCTGGCGGTCGGGGTTGGTCAGGGGGTCCTCGTCGGCCGCTCCCTCGCCCCAGACGACCAGGTCGGGCGGTGGGCCGGGGGTGAGGGCGAGGGTCTCGGTGCGGCGGACGTGGTTGTCGAAGACCCGCTTGGTGGTGGCGCCCTGGGCCAGCCCGTGGCCGCCGCGCAGGCCGGCCTGGACCACCACCACGTCCAGGGGCTTCCCGCCCGCGGCCGGGGGGGCACCGACGGCCCGGTGGGCCCCGAGCAGCCCGGCGACCAGCAGGGGCAGCCCGGCCAGGACGGCGACCTGGCGCACCCGGGTGGCCCGGTCGGGCGCCGCCGCCCCGGGCTCCCGGGCCTCCTGGGCGGCGGCCCACAGCGCCCGCAGCCACAGGGCCACGGCCAGGTTGACGGCCACGATCACCGCGGCCAGGCCGAACCCCCCCACCACCCGGGCCAGGGGCAGCAGCAGCCCACCGTCGTGCTGGCTGGTGGCCAGCAGGCCCCAGGGGAACCCGCCCAGGGGATGGTAGGCCCGGGCCAGCTCCAGGACCGCCCAGGCGGCCGGCAGGACCAGCAGCCGCAGCGCCCCGATGGGCCTGGTCGCCGGGACCAGGGCGAAGAAGGCGGCGCAGGCCGCCGCCTCGATGCCGCTCAGCGCCCCCCAGGCCAGCCAGGCGACCGCCCCGGTCCAGGACAGGAACTGGGCGATCCACAGCAGGTGCAGGCCGAAGAAGGTCAGCCCGGCGAGGTAGCCGAGGCCGGCCGCCTTCAACGGCCGGACGTTCTCGACCGCCAGCAGCAGCGGGACCAGCGCCACCAGGGCGAGCGGTCCCAGGTCGAGGGCGGGGAACGCCGCCGCCAGCAGCGCCCCGGTGACCGGGGCGGCCAGGAGCCGGAGGGCGGTGGCCCGTCTCACCGCCGGCCGTCCTCCGGCGTCACGCCTAGGCGCAGTCGCGGCACAGGGTTCGCCGGCGGTCGGCGAGCTGGCTTCGGTGCTTGACCAGGAAACAGCTCTTGCAGACGAACTCGTTGTGCTGCACGGGCAGCACCTTGGTGGTCAGGGACTCGCGCGCCTCGTCGCGGCCGGTGGCCAGCAGCGACTCGTCCTCGTCCTCGTCATCGGTGATGGTCGGCCGGTCGGCCTTCTTCGCGATCAGCTCTTCCAGAGAGGCCTCGACCTGCCCCTCCTCCTCTTCCTCAGCTTCAGCCACAGGGTGTTCTCCTTCTCGTTCCGTGCGTGGCGTTGGGACAACGCATCCGGGCTGTCGGTTGTTCCCGAGCGCCGCGCGGTGGCACACGCGGCGTGCACACAGGTCGGCGCAGTATGGGGTACCCGATACGGGAACGCAACGAGGCAAGCGCCGCTGGAGCCGGGCCGGTTCAGCCGCGCAGGGCCGCCACCGAGGTCCGGTCGGCGCTCTTGCGGACCTCGATCGCGGCCGGGAGCAGGTCCTTGACCTCGTCGTTGTGGGTGACCAGGAGGACCTGGCGGAAGCGACCCTGGAGGCGGGTCAGGGCCTCCAGCATCCGCTCGCGCCGCTCCCGGTCCAGGGCGCCCAGGACCTCGTCCAGGACCAGCAGCCCGAGCTCGCCGGCGCTCTCGGCGATGACCAGGCTGACCGCCACCCGCAAGGACAGGCTGGCCAGGTCGTTCTCGGAGCCGGAGAAGCGCGACAGCTCGTACTCGGTGCCGGCGTCGGCGATGCGGATGGCGTAGTCCTCGGGGTCGACCACCAGGTCCTGGTACTCGTGGTCGGTGAGCTCGGCGAACAGGGCCGCGCTCTCCACCGACAGCTTTCGCCCGAGCCGGCTGACCAGGTGCAGCCGGAACCCGGCGACCAGGTCGACCAGCTTCTGGAGGTAGGCGGCCTCCTCCTCCAGCCCGGCGACCCGTTCGTGCTGAGCCCGGCCGGCGTCCAGGGCGGCCTGGCGGGCCTCGACCAGGCGGACGGCGCCGGTCAGGGCCTGGGCGGCGGCGCTGCGGGCGCCGTGGGCGGCGGTGGCGGCGGCGCTGGCCGACCGCTGGCGCTCCCGGGCCTCGGCCAGGACGGCGTCGGCCGGGCCGAGGGCGGCCGCCTCGGCGTCGAGGGCGGCGGCGCGGGCGTCGGCCTGGTCGGCCCGGGCCAGGGCCTGCTTGGCCAGGTCGCGCTCGGCGTCGGCCTGGGCGACCCGGCGCTCGAGGGCGGCCAGGTGCAGGGCCGCCTCCTGGCGGGCGTCGGCGGCCTGGCGGGCCCGCCGCCACGCCTCGGGGTCGAACCCGGGGTCGGGAGCCTGGTCCAGGGCCTGCTGGCGGGCGGCCACGTCGGCCCGGTTGACCTCCACGGCGGCGCCGGCCGCCTCGACCAGGGCGGTGGCCTTGGCCGCCTTCGTCTCGGCCGCCCGCGCCTGCTCGAGCAGCCCGGCCAGCTCGGCCCGGCGCTCGGCCAGGGCCTTGCCGGCGGCCACGGCCTCGGTGCGGGCGGTGGTGGCGGCGGCCGCGGCGGCGGTGGCGGTGGCCAGCTCCTCGGCGTGGCGGCGGCGCAGCTCGTCGTGGGCCGCCCCCAGCGGCTGCCCGCAGGTCGGGCAGGGCGCGTCCGGGTCCAGGTCGGCCGCGGCCTCCTCGGCCCTGGTGGCCGCCTCCAGCCGCATGCCGGCGGCCCCGGCGGCCTCGCTCAGCTGGGCGTGGCGTTCGCGGGCCGCGGCCAGCTCCTCGTCCAGCTCCACCAGGGCCCGTTCGGCCTCGACCCGGGCCCCGACCAGCCCGGCCGCCCCCTCGGCGTCGGCCTCGGCCTTCTGGAGGGCGCGTTCGCTGGTCCGCTGGCGGGCCCTGGCCTCCTCCAGGGCGGTGACCAGGTTGGCCCGGGCCGTGGCCTGCTCCCGGGCCTGTTCCAGGGCGGCAAGGGGCGCGGCCGCGCCGGCCAGCTCGTCCACCCGGGCGGTGGCGGCCTCGATCTCCGGGCCGAGCCGGTCGGCCTCGGCCGCCCGGGCCTCGTGCCGCTCGGCCTCCTCGCGGTGCCCGTCGGCCGCCGCCCGGGCCAGCCCGGCCTTGGCCCGCAGCTCCTCGAGGGTCTTGGCCGTGGCCTCGGCGGCGGTGGTGGCCTGCTCGGCCGCTGCCAGGGCGGCGGCCGCCTCGGCCTCGGCCCTAGCCGCCGCCAGGTCGGCCGCCTCGGCCCGGCCCCGCTCCTCGCCGGCCTCGGCCGCGGCCGCCTCCAGCGCCCCCAGGTCGGGCAGCCCGGCCCTGGCCCCGGCGGCCTCGGTCCTGGCGTCGCGGCCCCGCTCCCGCACCCTGGCCAGGGCCTTCTCGACCGGGCTGACCCCCAGCAGGTCCAGCACCAGCCGCCGCCGCTCCCCCGGGACCATGGTCGCGAACGAGGTCAGCTCCTTCTGCTGGGCGCACACCGAGGCCAGGAACGCCCGCTGGTCCATCCCCACCACCCGGGCCAGGTACGCGTTGGCCTCCCGCACCGACTGCGCCGCCAGCTGCCCGTTCAGGAACACCTCGACCTCGGGCGTGAGGTTGCGCCCCTTGAGCCGCCGCCGCACGTCATAGGTGTTCCCCTCGTGCTCGAACACCAGCTCCACCCGCACGTCGTCCCCGACCCCGGCCGACCGCAGCTCCCACTTGTCGGTCCGCGAATCACCGTAGAGGGCGAACCGGAGCGATTCGATCAGCGTGCTCTTGCCGCTGCCGTTGGGGCCGTAGATGCCGATCAGGCCGTCGGGGAACTCGAGGTCGACCGAGCGGTAGACGCGGTAGTTGCGCAGGGTGAGGGTGCGCAGGTGCATGGGGCTAGCGGGCCTCCTCCTCGACCTGCTGGAGGAAGGTCCGGCCCATGCCGGCCAGCCGGTCGCGGTCGTAGCCTTCGATGGGGACGCTGGCCAGGTAGCGGTCCCACTCGTCGGCCAGGCTGGTCACCGGCTGGGCGGCCAGCTGGGCGGCCTGCTCGTCCTCGTCGCTGTCGACCTGGACGGTGACGACCAGGGCGCCACCGAACACCTCGGCCAGCTGGCGGCGGTCGAGCAGGCGGCGCAGCTCGGGCCGGGCCCGGTTGACGAACAGCCGCACCACCGCCCCGTCGGTCTCGGCCAGGGTGGCCAGGCCGGCGGCGGCCTCGTAGACCTCGGGGGCGGTCAGCTCGAAGGCGTCCAGCCGGTAGCTGCGCAGAGGGCGGCCCCCCGGGACCGGGTGGTGGCGGACCGCGCCGGTGGTCGTCTCCAGGCTCAGGATCCCCTTGACCTGGGGCTCGTCGTGCTGGGGGAGGTCCTTGAAGCTGAAGGTGTCGGTGGAGCCGGGGTACCAGGCGTTGGCCGCGACCTTGGCGAAGTTGTGGAAGTGGCCGAGCAGGATGCGGTCGAACCCGGCGTCCAGGGTCGACAGGTCGACCTCGAGCTCGTTGACGTCGCCGTAGGTGTAGCGGCGGGCCAGCACGGTCACGGCGGCGTGGGTGACGAGCAGGTTGAGGTGGTCGCCGGAGCGGGCGTCGGCGGCGGCGGCGATCTGCTCCTTGAGGGCG
>DASZON010000178.1:0-12218 GCA_035550755.1 Actinomycetota bacterium
CCCTGGTGCGCAAGAACTACGGCTGCACCCACTTCATCGTCGGCCGCGACCACGCCGGGGTCGGCAGCTGGTACGGCACCTACGCCGCCCAGGAGGCGTTCGACGCCTACGACCCCGGCGAGCTCGGCATCCAGCCGCTGAAGTACGAGCACGCCTTCTTCTGCCGCCGCTGCGAGGCCATGGTGACCAGCCGGACCTGCCCGCACCCGGCCGAGACCCGGGTCCACCTGTCGGGCACGGCCGTCCGCGACCTGCTCGCCAAGGGCCAGCTGCCACCGCCCCAGTTCTCCCGGCCCGAGGTCGCCCAGCTGCTGGCCGACGGCTACCGGGCCCGAGGAGGCTGACATGCGCTACCTCCGCGAGATCAACGAGCTCAACCAGGTCGAGCAATGGAAGCTCGAACGGCACCCCCTGGACGTGCGCGACGCGGTCGTCGACCGCTACGCCCGCGAGGGCCCCGACGCCATCAAGACCGTCCCCGGCGAGGTCGAGCGCCTCAAGTGGGTCGGCCTCTACCCCCAGCGCCAGGGCGGGGACGCCTTCATGCTCCGCATCAAGGTCCCCGGCGGGCGACTGGACGCCGCCCAGGCGGAGGTCATCGGCGGCATCGCCGACGAGTTCGCCCGCGGGCCGGCCCCCAACCCGGTGTTCGGCGACGCCTACCTGGACATCACCACCCGCCAGGACGTCCAGCTCCACTGGGTCCGGATCGGCGCCGTCCCCGAGATCTGGGCCCGGCTGGAGGCGGTCGGCATGACCACCGTCCAGGCCTGCGGCGACTCGGCCCGCAACGTGCTCTGCTGCCCGGTGTCGGGTCTGGACGCCGACGAGGTGCTCGACGCCCACCCGGTCGCCCAGGCGGTCTCGGACTTCTTCACCGGCAACCGCGAGTACGCCAACCTGCCCCGCAAGTTCAAGCTGAGCGTCACCGGCTGCCTCGAGGACTGCGCCCAGGCCGAGATCAACGACATCGGGCTGTGGCCGGCCCGCCGCGACGACGGCACGGCCGGCTTCAACGTGCTCGTCGGCGGCGGGCTGTCGGACGGGCCGCGGATGGCCTCCGACATCGACGTGTTCGTCGACCCCGCGCCCGACCGGGTGGTCGAGGTGTTCCGGGCCATCGCCCAGCTGTTCGGCGAGCTCGGCAACCGCGAGAACCGCGGCCTGGCCAGGATGCGCTACCTGGTCCAGGAGCTCGGCCCCGAGCGGTTCCGGGCCGAGCTGGCCGCCCGCACGGCCTTCCCGCTGGAGCCGGCCGGCCAGGCCGTGACCCGTCGCTACCGCGGCGACCACGTCGGCGTCCATCCCCAGCGCCAGCCCGGCCTCCACTACGTCGGCCTCAACGTCACCGTCGGCCGCATGGCCGGCCGGGACCTGGTCGAGGCGGCCCGGCTGGCCGCCGAGCACGGCGACGGCGGGCTGCGGCTGGCCACCGACCAGAACCTGATCCTCACCGGCGTGCCCGCCGGCCGGGTCGAGGCCCTGCTGGCCGAGCCCCTGCTGGCCACCTACTCGCCGAACCCGGGGGCGTTCGAGCGCGGAGTGGTGGCCTGCACCGGCAACGAGTTCTGCCGCTTCGCCATCGTCGAGACCAAGGCCAGGGCGGCCACCTGGGCCCGCGAGCTCGACCGCCGCCTCGGCCCGGACGAGGCCGGCGACGGCATCGTGCGGATGCACTTCTCCGGCTGCCCGGCCTCCTGCGCCCAGCCCCAGATCGCCGACATCGGCTTCCGGGGCGAGACCGCCCACCGCGACGACCAGATCCTGGAGGCGGTCGACGTCGGGCTGGGGGGCAGCCTCGGCACCGACGCCGCGTTCGTCGACTGGGTCGAGGGGGCCAAGCCGGTCGACGAGGTCCCCGAGGCGCTGGCCGCCCTGCTCACCCGCTACCGCGCCGAGCGCCGTGACGGCGAGGCGTTCCACCAGTGGGCCCGGCGCGTCCCCAACCACGAGCTCCGAGCGACCCTCCGAGGAAGGCCCTGACATGGCCGGCTACAAGATCCGCGACGAGATGAACGACATCGAGGAGGCGCCGGGCAAGCTCTGGTTCTGGGAGCTGGAGGAGGCGGTCATCGACGCCGACCGCTGCGTCCAGTGCGGCGCCTGCATCGCCGTCTGCCCCAGCGACTCGATCGGGATCGGCGCCGACGGGCTCCCCAAGCTGGTCAAGATGTGCACCGGCTGCTCGCTGTGCTGGGACTTCTGCCCCCGCGGGGGCCTGCGGCACGAGGCCACCTGGTCGCTGCCGGTGGCCGGCTCGGACGGGGCGGCCTGGAAGATCACCGGCGCCGCCGGGGCCGGCCAGGGCCTGGGGCGGGTGCAGGAGACCTACACCGCCCGGGTCCGGCCCCGGCTGCCGGGCGCCCAGGACGGCGGGGTGGTCAGCGCCCTGCTGATCGCCCTGCTGGAGGCGGGCGACATCGACGGCGCCCTGCTGGCCCGCGAGAGCCTCACCGAGCCCTGGAAGGGCGAGCCGTTCCTGGCCACGACCCCCGAGCAGGTGGTCGAGTGCGCGGGCAGCTTCTACAACCAGACCCTGGCCCTGGCCGCCCTCGACCTCTCCGGCCACGACCTGCCGCCCCAGCCTCGGATCGCCCTGGTCGGCACGCCCTGTGAGGTCGAGGCCATCCGGGCCATGCAGGCCCGCCCCTGGACCTGGGGCGCCTCCCGGGTCGACGCGGTCGCCCTGACCGTCGCCCTGCTGTGCACCAAGAGCTTCAACTACGAGAAGCTGATGGTCACCGAGGTCCAGCGCCGGCGCGGCATCCCCCTGGAGAAGGTCGGCAAGGTCGACGTGATCCACGGCCGCATGATCGTCGAGGACACCGGCGGCCAGGTGCTGGTCGACGAGCCGGTGCGCGACTTCCACGGGGCCGCCCTGAAGGGCTGCGACGAGTGCGCCGACTTCCTCGGCCACGCCGCCGACCTTTCCATCGGCTCTGTCGGCAGCGAGGACGGCTGGTCGAGCGTGCTGGTCCGCACCCCGACCGGCCGGGTCGCCTTCGAGCGCGTCCGCGACCGCCTGGAGCTGCGCGACCTGGACCGCGAGGAGGCCCTGCACAAGCTGGACAGGCTCGACCGCAAGATCGCCCTGCGCAGCCTCAAGCGGCCCTTCGACCCCTCGGCGCCGCTGTTCATCGACTTCGCCGACCACGTCGACAGCTACACCGGCACCGACCGGGCCCCGGTGCCCCGCAACCGATGACCGGGGTGGCCCCCGACCTGTCGCGGTCCCTCGGCCTGCCGGAGGAGCCGGTCGAGCTCCGCCGCCGCACCCGGGCCCTGGTCGAGCAGGACCCGGCCCGGGGCGCGGCCCTGGTGGCCGCCGGATCCTGGATCGCCGACCCCCTCTGGGTCGCCTGGGAGGCCGCGCTGGAGGGCGGAGGGATGGACCGGGACCGCTTCGGCGAGATCGTCGCCGGCTACCGACGCGAGCTGTGGCTGTGGGTCATGGGCGAGCGGACCTGGGCCCAGGCCGGCGGCGGCCTCCTCGGCCGGGTCCAGCGCCGCCTCCCGGCCGGCGGGGC
The DNA here is from genome assembly GCA_035550755.1 of Actinomycetota bacterium. Lineage (GTDB taxonomy): Bacteria > Actinomycetota > CALGFH01 > CALGFH01 > CALGFH01 > CALGFH01. Next base: position 3,528 of record DASZON010000178.1, read on the forward strand.
AGGGGCAGGCGCATGAGGGACTCGGACCGGGCCTGGTCCGAGGGCAGCGGCTGCCGCTCCCCGGTGGGCCGGAAGCCCATCCCCGCATAGAGGCGGTGGGCGCCGGCGTTCTCGTCGGCCACCCACAGGACCACCTCCTCGGCCCGGTGCTCGCCGGCCCACCGGATCGCCAGGTCGATGAGCGCCCGGGCCGCCCCCCGGCGGCGGTGGCCCGGGTCCACCCAGATGGAGACCAGGTGGGCCCGTCCGGGCGGGTCGGGCTCGGCGAAGATCCTGGCCAGGCCGATGTCGGCGCCACCCTCGCTGGCGACGAAGGTCGCGGCCGCGGGGTCGTCGCCGGCCCGTTGCCGCCAGACCTCGTCGGGCAAGGCTCGTTCCGCCTCCAGGGTGCTGGCGAAGGCGCCGGGCGCGTCGGCCAGCGCCCGCAGCCGTAGCCGCCGCAGCGCCCCCCAGTCGCCGGCGCTCGTCTGCCGGAGCTCCATGCCGCCACCCTATCCCGGCCGCCCGTCCCGGTCGGCGCCGGGCCGGCTCAAGGTGGCCTTGGGGCCATCCGACATCTCGGTTGCGCGCATTCCCCGAACAGCGAGGCCTTCGCATATGACCGATCGATCCCAGGACGGGCAGGACCAGGACGGGCGCCGGTCACGGGTGGGGCGGGCGTGGGCGGACCTGCCGCTGCGGGCCAAGGGGCTGGTGGTGATCGCCATCCCCCTGCTCGCCCTGCTGCTGGCCACGGTGCTGTTCGGGGTGGCCCTGGCCCAGGACCGGCGGGCCCAGGGGGCGGTGCTGCACACCGTCGAGGTCGAGCGGGAGATCGCCCAGGTCCACATCCTCGTCCAGGCCGGGGTGACCGGGTACGTGCTCACCGGGGAGCGGCGCTACCTCACCTCCTACGAGGAGGCCCGCCGCGAGCTGTCGCCGGCCGTGGACCACCTCGGCGACCTTGTCAGGGACAGCCCCGCCCAGGCCGGCCGGATCGAGCGGGTCAGGGCGATCACCAGGGAGCGGGCGACGGTCCTGGCCGCGCTGGTGGCCAACGTCCAGGCGGACCGGCCTCCCCAGAGCCGGGACGAGCTGCTCGACCAGAACAAGCTGACCTCGGACGCGGTCATCACCGAGCTCCAGGCCATGCAGGACCAGGAGCAGCGCCTGCTCGCCAACCGCCAGGCCCAGGCCCGCCGGACCCGGGCCCTGACCCTCGGCGCGGTCGCCCTGGCCGTGCTGCTCGGGGCCGCCGGCGGGATCGCGGCCGTGCTGCTGTTCACCTCCGGCGTGACCCAGCGGGCGGCGCACCTCCAGGGCAACGCCCAGCGGCTGGCCAGCGGGCAGCCGCTCTCGCCGGCCCTGCGCGGCGGCGACGTCCTCGGGGAGCTGGGCCGCGAGCTGGAGCGCGCCGCCGTCCTCCTCAGCGAGCGCGAGCAGGCGCTGCGCGACGCCCAGGCGATGCTGGAGCACATCGTCGCCTGGAGCCCCATGGTGATGTTCCGCGGGCTGCTGGGCGGCAGCGGCGAGCGCTTCGTCAGCGGCAACATCGAGCAGCTGCTGGGCTACACCCCCGACGAGGTCCTGAACACGCCGGCGTTCTGGGTCACCAAGCTCCACCCCGGGGACCGTGAGCGCTTCACCGACACCCTCGACCGGGCCGTGGCCGAGCGGGCGCCCCAGCTCGAGCAGGAGTACCGGTTCCTGCTCGGGGACGGCTACCGGTGGCTCTACAGCGTGACCCGGCTCGTCTACGACGACGCCGGCAGGCTGGTCGACACCCTCGGCTACGCCATGGACGTCACCGGGCGCCGTCAGGCCGAGGCGGCCGTGCGCGAGCGCCAGGCCACCCTCCAGGCGGTGGTGGAGGCCTCGCCCGACATCATCACCATCCTCGGCGCCGACGGCGCCATCCGCTCGATGAGCCCCGCGGCCGAGCGGATCCTTGGCCGGACGGTCGACCAGCGTGTCGGCGCCAACGCGCTCAGCTCCGAGTACGTCCATCCCGAGGACCTGGACCGCTTCCGGGAGGCCCAGGGTCGTGTCCTCACCGGTCAGGACGAGCGCGCCGAGGCGCGGGTCCGTGTCCGCCACGTCGACGGCCACTGGGTCACCCTGGAGGCGCACAGCCGGCCCCTGGCCGCGCTCGGCGGTGGCCTGCTGGTGGTCAGCCGCGACGTCACCGACCAGGCGGCCAAGGACGAGGAGCTGCGCCTGGCCAAGCTGGCCGCCGAGCAGGCCAACGAGGCCAAGAGCGAATACCTGTCGCGGATGAGCCACGAGCTGCGGACCCCGCTCAACGCCATCCTCGGGTTCGCCCAGCTGCTGGAGCTGGACGAGTTGCACGACGAGCAGCGCGACAACCTCGGCCACATCATGTCGGGGGCGCGGCACCTGCTCAGCCTGATCAACGAGGTCCTGGACATCGCCGCCATCGAGGCCGGGCGCCTGACCCTGTCGCTGGAGCCGGTGTCCCTGGCCGACGTGGCCAGCGAGACCGTCAGCCTCATCCGGCCCCTCGCCGACCAGCACAACATCATGGTCGTCGGCCCGGACGTGGGCTGCTCGACCCACGTGCTCGGCGACCGCCAGCGGCTCAAGCAGGTCCTGCTGAACCTGCTCTCCAACGCCGTCAAGTACAACCGCGAGGCCGGCAGCGTGGAGCTCTCGTGCTCGCCGGTGGGAGACGACCGGCTCCGGATCGCGGTCACCGACACCGGCCTTGGCATCCCGCCCGAGGCGCTCGCCAGGCTGTTCGTCCCCTTCGAGCGGGTGGGCCGCCAGAGCGCCATCGAGGGCACCGGGCTCGGCCTGCCACTGTCCAGGCGCCTGGCCGAGGCCATGGGCGGCACCCTCGACCTGACCAGCAGGTCCGGGCAGGGGAGCACCTTCTGGATCGAGCTGCCACTGGTCGAGGGGCCGGTCGAGCAGGACGAGCGCGAGGCCGGCCAGGTCGAGGCCGCCCCGGCCGAGGGGCCGGTCGAGCCGTCCGGGCCGCCGGTCACCGTGCTCTACATCGAGGACAACATGTCCAACCTGCGGCTGGTCGAGCGGATCCTCGGCCGCCGGCCCGGGGTCCGGCTGATCTCGGCCATGCGGCCCGAGCTCGGCCTGGAGCTGGCCGCCCAGCATCACCCCGACCTGATCCTGCTCGACCTGCACCTGCCCGACATCCCGGGGGAGACCGTGCTGCGCCGGCTCCAGACCAGCCCCCGGACGGCCGAGATCCCGGTGGTGATCCTCAGCGCCGACGCCCGGCCCGGCCTGATCCAGCGGCTGCTGGACCAGGGGGCGCGGAGCTTCCTCACCAAGCCGCTGGCGGTGAAGGAGTTGCTCGAGGTGCTCGACGCCGTCGCCGCCGAGCGCCAGCAGGCCCCGGCGGGGTAGGAGCTCCCGCGGCGGCCGTTCCCGTAGGGTGTGGCCGTGTTCCTCGTGGCGGCGATCGTGCTCGGCGCCCTGGCCGTGCCGCTGGCCGGTGGGCGGCTGGGGGCCCTGGCCGACCTGCGCCTGCGGCGGGCATGGGCGATCTACGCCGCGCTCGGCCTGGCGATCCTCGGGGTCAACCTGCCCGGGCTGCCCGACGGGGTGCGGTCACTCCTGCTGGTCGCCGCCTACCCGGTCGGGGCGGTGTTCCTGGCCGCGAACTGGCGGGTGCCCGGGGTGCCGCTGGTGGCGCTCGGGAGTGGGCTCAACCTGCTGGCCATCGCGGCCAACGGGGGGGTCATGCCGGCGTCGCCGGGCGCGCTGGCCGCGGCCGGGCTGCCGGTCGGCGGGCCGGGCTTCCAGAACTCCGACGCCGTCGCCGACCCCCGGCTGGCCTTCCTCGGCGACATCTTCGCCATCCCGGCCTCCTGGCCGCTCAGCAACGTCTTCAGCATCGGCGACGTCCTCATCGGGGTCGGGCTGGTCTGGGGGCTGCACCGGGTCTGCGGCTCCCGGCTGGTCCCGCCCTGGACAGGAAAACCGGCTGCGCCGCCTCCCGGACCGCCCTAGGGTCCGGCCATGAGCGACGACGGCTGGCGGGCCCGCATCCGCTGGGTGGTGGCCCATCCCGACGAGCCCAAGGTGCTGCTGGCCCGCCGGGACGGCGGCCTCGCCCTGCCCGAGGCCGAGCGTCCCGGCCAGGTCTGGATCGGTGACCCGGGCGAGGTCGTGGCGCCCCTTCGCGAGCTGCTCGGCGGCGACGCCGTCCTGCTCCGCTGCCTCGAGGAGGTCGAGGACCCCTCGACCCGGGTGCAGCGGGTGACCATGCTGGCCGCCGCCCGCGCCCCGGCCGCCACGCCCGAAGGGACGGCCTGGCTGGGCAAGGCCGACCTGGCTCCGCCCGCCGGCGACCCCGGGGTCGCCCTGGCCGCCGAGGTCGTGGCCGACCTGGAGGGCGGCCGCCCGCCGGCCGGGCTCCAGCCGTGGGCCGCCCGCGGCTGGCAGGCCCAGGTCGAGGACTGGATCGCGGCCGAGCTGGAGCGCCTCGGCCGCGCCCTGGCCGGGCCGGTGGAGCAGGTCCGGGTGTGGGAGCTGTCGTGCGTGCTGCGGGCGCCGACCACCGCCGGGGACGTCTGGTTCAAGACGAACATCGCCGCGCCCCTGTTCGTCAACGAGGGCGTGGTCATGCAGACCCTGACCAGGCTCTTCCCCGACCAGGTGCCCACCCCGCTGGCCGTCGACCCCGACCGCGGCTGGATGCTCCTGGCCGACTTCGGCCCGCGGGTCGGCTGGGACGCCTCCCTGGAGGCGGTCGAGGCGGTGGCCCGGACCTTCGCCCGCATGCAGGTGGAGGCGGCCGGCCACGTCGACCTGCTGCTGGCCGCCGGCTGCCACGACCGCCGCCTCGACCGGCTCGCCGCCCGGGCCGGGGCCTGGCTCCCTGAGGTCGGCGCCGACGGCCGCCTGCCGACCATGGACGCCGCCACCTGGCTGACCGAGGACGAGGTGGCCGCCCTGGCCGCGGCCGTGCCCCGCATCCGCGCCGGCTGCGAGGAGCTGGCCGCCCTGGCCGTCCCGCCCTCGCTCGTCCACGGCGACCTGCATCTGGCCAACGTGGCCGACGGCCCGCGCGGGCCCCTGATCTTCGACTGGACCGACGCCTGCGTCGCCCACCCGTTCCTCGACCTGGCCACCATCCGGCGCGGCACCGGTGAGGTCGACGAGGCCGAGGACGAGCTCCGGGCCCGGCTCCTTCGCGCCTACCTGCCGGCGTGGTCGTCGTTCGAGCCGCCCGAGCGCCTGACCCGCGCCTGGGAGCTGGCGGTCCCCCTGGGCGCGCTGCACCAGGCGATCTCCTACCGGTCGCTGATGGCCTCCCTGCAGCCGCCGATCGACCTCCACATGTCCCAGTCGACCGCCTGGTGGCTCCGGCAGGTGCTCGCCAACCTGCCGTGACCGACGGCACCGCCCCGGTGTGCTCCACGGCACAGCCCGGCCGCCGCCGCCGTCGCAGACTGACGGCGGATGCACCTCTGAAAGGCGGGGGAGATGGAAGTGGATGGGACCGGGACCACGCTGCCGGAGCTGATCGCCTGTCCTGAGCCGGGCTGCGGGGTGCCGGCCGGGGTGGTGGACCGGTTCGCGCTGGCCTCCACCGACGGGCCGGTCGAGCTCGTGCGGACCTGGTGCCTGGAGGGCCACGGGTTCACCCAGCGGGTGGACGCCCTGGCCGCCTGGCCGGTCACCCAGGCCGCGAGGTCGCTCGGCACCAGCTGACCCTGGGAGGGATCGCCATGACCGCGGCCGGCCTGCTCACCGAGCCAGCCACCGAGCCAGCCACCGGGACCGACACCTGGCCGAGGGGGTCGATGCTGATCGAGCGGGTCCGCCGCGGCGTCATCGGCGACGACGAGGTCCTGGCCGGGCCGTACGGGCCGCGGCGCGTCACCTACGCCGACTGGACCGCGTCCGGCCGGGCGCTCGGCTTCGTCGAGGACGCCATCCGCGACCGGGTCCTGCCGCGCTATGCCAACACCCACACCGAGAGCTCGGGCACCGGCCGCCACACCACCCGGCTGCGCGAGCAGGCCCGCCAGCTGATCCACCGGGCCGTCGGCGCCACCGACCAGGAACTGGTCATCTTCACCGGGTCGGGAGCGACCGGGGCCGTGGCCAAGCTGGTCGGCCTGCTGGAGCTGGGCGCGGCGGCCGGGCCGCGGCCGGTGGTCCTCGTGGGGCCGTTCGAGCACCACTCCAACCTGCTGCCCTGGCGCGAGTCGGCCGCCGAGGTGGTGGCCGTCGGCGAGGACGGGGACGGCCACATCGACCTCGCCGAGCTGGAGGCCCAGCTGGTCCGCCACGCCGGGCGGCCGCTGATCGGCAGCTTCTCGGCGGCCTCGAACGTCACCGGGATCCTCTCCGACACCGACCGGATCGCCGCCCTGCTCCACCGCTACGGCGCCTTGTCCTTCTGGGACTACTCGGCCGCCGCGCCGTACCTGCCCATCCGGGTCCGGGAGAGCCGCCCAGGGGCTGGCGACCACAAGGACGCCGTCTTCTTCTCGCCGCACAAGTTCATCGGCGGCCCCCAGACCCCCGGGGTGCTGGTCGTGCGCCGGGAGCTGGTCGGCAACCCGGTCCCGACCGTGCCCGGGGGCGGCACCATCGCCTTCGTCGACCCGGTCGGCCACCGCTACCTTGACGACCCGGTGGCCCGGGAGGAGGGCGGCACCCCGGCGATCGTCGAGTCGGTCCGAGCCGGGCTGGTCGTGGCCCTCAAGGAGGCCGTCGGGACCGACCTCATCCAGGAGCGGGAGCGGCGGCTGCTGCACCGGGCGCTCCACCGCTGGCGCGCCAACCCGACCCTGGAGCTGCTCGGCAACCTGGAGGTCCCGCGGCTGCCGGTCGTGTCCTTCCGGGTGCGGCACGGCGGCCGCTACCTGCACCACGAGCTGGTGGTGGCGCTGCTCAACGACCTGTTCGGCATCCAGGCGCGGGGCGGCTGCTCGTGCGCCGGCCCCTACGGCCACCGGCTGCTCGGCATCGGCCCCGAACGGTCGCGGGCCCTGAGCGAGCGGGCCGGCGACGGCTGGTTCGGCATCAAGCCGGGGTGGGTCCGGCTCAGCTTCAACTACTTCGTCAGCGACCGGGTCGCCGACTACCTGATCGAGGCGGTCGACCTGCTGGCCACCCACGGGCACCGGCTGCTCTGCGACTACCGGTTCGACCCGCGGAGCGGCCAGTGGCGCCACCACCGGGCGCCCGCCGACCCCGAGCTGCCCCTGGACGACCTGCTGGAGGGCCTCGCACCGGCCTCGCGCATGGGCGAGGGGGCGCTGGCCGGGCACCTCCAGGATGCCAGAGCGCTCCTGGACGCGGCCCCGGACGCCGGCCCGGGCATGGCCGCCGCCACGCTCTCACCCGAGCTGGAGTGGCTGCGCGACTTCCACCTGCCGCCGATGCCGGCACCGGCGCGCTAGCGGCGGTCCTGGGAGTCGGCCAGCTCAGGCTCCTCGACCGTCGGGCGGCGGCGCACGAGCCAGGCCACGGCGGCGCCGGCCACCACCGCCAGGGCGACCCCGAGGCCGACCCGGCCGGTGAGGTGGTGGACGTGGCGCCAGCCGGCCCCGGCGGCGTAGCCGAGCAGGACGTGGGCGGCCGCCCAGACGGTCGCGGCCGCGCCCGTCCAGAGGGCGAAGCGCCGGTAGCGCAGGCCCAGCATGCCGGCCAGGCCGGGGAGCACGACCCGGGCCCCGGCGGCGAGGCGGCCGACGACCAGGGCCCGGCCGCCGCCCCGCAGCAGCAGGGACTCGACCCGGTGCAGGCGGGCCCGGCCGACCAGGCGGCCGAGGCCGGAGGCGAGCAGGCGCGGGCCCCAGCGGCGGCCGATCCAGTACCCGGCCGAGTCCCCGGCCAGGGCGCCGGCCGTGCCCGCGGCCAGGGCGGCGGGCAGCGACAGGCGGCCCTGGTGGGCGAGCACCCCGCCAAGCACCAGGGCGACCTCACCCGGCAGCACCAGCCCGAGGAAGGCCGGCGCCTCCAGCGCCGGTAGCACGAACAGGACGGCCAGGGCGGTCCAGCCCGACAGCGACAGCAGCGCCTCGGCGAGCTGCCCCATGATCCCTCCTGCCGTCGCTCCGGTCCCCGGGGCAGGGTCGCCCAACCGGCGGGCGAAGCCATCGGGGTCGACCCTGGACCTGTCCCTGAAATCCGTCCGGCCGCCTCAGGGACATCCCTGGGGGGTCAGCCGGAGGTGGCCAGCAGCCAGACGAAGGCGAAGTGGCAGGCCCCGGCGGCCACGGTGAAGGCGTGCCAGACCTCGTGGTAGCCGAACACCGTGGGGACGGGGTCGGGCCGGCGGCGGATCAGCACGACCACGCCGAGGGTGTAGAAGAGGCCGCCCACCATGGCCAGGCTGACCTTGGCCAGGCCGAGGGTGCCGACCAGCTCGGGGAGGAGGATCACCGAGATCCAGCCCAGGCCCAGGTAGAGGATCATCCGGGTCAGGCCGACGACCGGGTTGGCCGTGCGCAGCAGGACCAGGACGATGCCGGCGGCGGCGACCGTCCAGACCAGGGCGAGGAACGCGACCCGCCAGCCGGGGCGGAGGGCGAGCAGGATCACCGGGGTCCAGCTGCCGGCGATCAGCACGTAGATCATCGCCCGGTCCAGGCGGTCCATCCGCAGCCAGGCCCTGGCCGACCAGCGGCGGCGGTGCAGGGCGGCGCTGGACCCGAACATGGCGGCCAGGCTGACCACGTACACCAGGGCGGCCAGGCGGGCCCG
>DASZON010000179.1:0-6962 GCA_035550755.1 Actinomycetota bacterium
CGCACAGCAGCGCGTCACCGAGTTCGAACAGCGCATCGGCGCGGCGGGTGAAGCAGGTGTGCAGCTCAGCCCGGAACGCACCAAGCCGCATGAGGGGGAAGGTTGGCATCGGCATGGCCGCGCAGCCTGACCCACTCGACGGCTACAGGCAACCTGACCAGCACAAACACCCTCTCCGGGTTAAATCACAAGCTCAGCCGACGCTCGTCGGTGATCGCGGTTGGGCTGTACGGCGCCGCATGCAGCGCGAAGCCGTTCGTGCAGCGCCGCAGCTTGCGCGCCGCCACCCGCGGCGGCCGAGCCCTCCCATCCCCCGACCGGTCCCCTACTCCGACTCGTCCTCTGGGCGGGGGATCCATGCCTCGACGGTGGTGCCCATGCTGGGGGCACTGGCGACCCGCCACCAGCCGCCGGCCATGGCGGCCTGTTCGCGCATGCTGATGAGGCCGAGGTGGCCGGCGGGGCGGCGTTCGGCCAGGCCGGGGAGGAAGCCGATGCCGTCGTCGCTGACCCGGGCCAGGACGCCGCCGTCGACCTCCTCGAGGCGGACGGCGACCCGGCTGGCGCGGGCGTGGGCGCGGACGTTGGCCAGGGCCTCCTGGACGATGCGGTAGGCGACCACCCGCAGCTCGTCGGGGAGCTCGCCGGCGGACTCGTCGGTGACCTGGACGGTGAAGCCGGCCAGCTCGCCGGCCCGGCGGGCGTACTGGGTGATGGCGGCGGCCAGCCCGACCTCGTCGAGCAGGGGTGGGCGCAGCTCGAACACCAGCTGGCGCAGCCGGCCGACGCTCTCGGTGGCGGTGGCGGCCAGGCGGTCCAGCAGCTCGGTCGAGCGGGGGTCGTGGAGGCGGCCGCCGAGGGCCTGGAGCTGGAGGGTGACGGCGACCATGGCCTGGATGGCGTCGTCGTGGATGTCGCCGGCGACCTGGCGGCGCTCCTCCTCCTGGCTGGTGACCACCCGCTCCAGCAGCGAACGGCGTTGCTCGTCGGCCTGGCGGAGGTTGCGAAGGGCCCGGTGGTGCTCGGTGACGTCGCGTAGCACCATCAGCCAGCCGAGCGGCGGCCCCTCGCGGTCGGGCATGGGCACCACCGTCGGCTCGTAGCGATGGCTCTTCCCGCCCCGGGTGATGACCAGCTCGTCGGCCAGCCGCCCTGAGGTCCCGTTGCTGCTGGCCGAGGGCGGGTCGCGGACCGCCTCGGCCGCCTCCGGGAGCAGGTCGGCGAGGGGGCGGCCGATGGCGTCGGCCAGGGGCCGGCCGAGCAGCTGCTCGGCCGGCGGGTTGGCGTCGACCACCCGGCGGAGGGGGTCGAGCACCACCACCGCCTCGGAGATGGTCTCGAACACCAGGCCCCTGGCCACCGGCCGGATGCCGAGCAGCCGGAACCGGAACAGCCCCCAGACGAGCACCAGGCAGGAGACGATGAGCAGGAACGGCGTCAGGTCGACCCGCCCGAACGGCCCGACGTCGAAGTTGTAGAGCAGGTTGACCGCATAGGGCACGATCAGGCTGACGATCAGGATGGTGGTGACCCGCCGGTAGACCCGTGACGCCCGGAGCAGGGCCGAGACCATCAGGATCAGGCTCCCCCACATGACCACCCCGGAGTAGACGAGGTGCGGCCAGAACAGCGGGCCGGGCTCGGCCACGGCGTCCGGGTCGAAGGCCGCCTCCGGCGGGTAGAAGCGGATCAGGTCGTGGGTGGCCGCGTTGGCCAGCAGGACCAGGACGACCACGGGCTGGATGGCCAGCAGGGCCAGGTTCCGCCCGTTGACCCACGACGCGCGCCCGGCGAACAGGGCCGCGAAGGCGAACCAGGCCGGCGGGAGCAGCACCAGGCCGACGAACTTGATGTCGCCCCAGCGCGCCATGGAGTCGAGATCCGCCGCGCCCAGCTCGAGGGCGTAGGCCCCCGCCCAGAGCAGGAGGGCCACCAGCACCAGGGCCAGGGCGACCCCGGCCGACCCGCCCCGCCGCCGCCAGACGTAGGCGGCCATGGCCACGAACACGGCGGTGGTGGCGAGCATCGCCAGGCCCACGCCGGTCCACTGCCAGGCGGTGGCGACTACAGGAAAGGCGGGTATGACCCGTGGCTGCTGGAGCATTGTCCGAAGCGGACATTCTTCAACATCTGCGGAAGCGGCGCGGCTCCAGTTCGGCGAGGTTGGCGGGTTCTAGCGGCCCTGGTCGAAGGCGGCGGCAAGGGCCTCGGTGAGGGTGGCGAGCAGCTCGGGGTCGACCGGGCGGTCGCCGGCCTCCTCGGTCGCCTCGGCCAGCACCGCCTGGACGGCGGCGGCCAGGGCGTCCCGGCTGTCCTGGACCTTGACCTGGAAGTCGGGGTCCTCGGCGGTGAGCCGGCCGAGCCGGCCGAGGGCGCGGCCCAGCTCCAGCAGCCGGCCGGCGTCGGCCGGGTGGAAGTCCTCGTACAGGGCCCGGGAGATCGCGTCGAGCAGCTGGCCGGGCAGGTCACGCTGGTTCTCCCGGAATCCCCAGTGCGGCATGCCCGCCTCCCCGACGCCCTTCCCGAACCCACCGGCGTCGCTGATCTTCCCCGGCGTCGCGCCTGGCGGCAAGTCCCGGCGGGGCGGGCTCAGCCCGCGGAGCCGCCGGCCTGGGGCGGGGCGGCCAGGCCGAGGCGGACCCGGGCCGAGGCCGCGGCCACCTGGTTGCCCTTGCGCTCGTAGAGGGGCAGGCTGCGGCCGGCGGCCTCGGCCGCCTCCTCGGGCCGGCCCGACCGGGCCGCCGTCTCGGCCAGGTCGACCAGGGCGTCGGCCTGGAGGTTCAGCATGTCGGTGGCCTCGGCCAGGGCGACCGCCTCCCTGGCCAGGCGGACCGCCCGGTCGTGATCGCCGTCGCCGGCGGCGGCCAGGGCCCTGGCGGCGGCCGCCCGCCAGCGGACCTGGGCGTAGACGTCCTCGCGGGCGGCCAGGGCCCGGCTCTCCTCGGCGTAGCGCCTGGCCTCGTCGGGGCGGCCGCCAAGGGCCATGCTGTGGGCGAGGTCGGCGGCCAGGTTGGAGCGGGCCCCGGTCTCCCCCATCCGCTCCAGGGCCCGGTAGCCGCGGGCCAGGCGTTCGCTGGCCGCCTCGGGCCGGCCGGCCAGCGACTCGACCGTAGCCGCGAACTGGCTCCAGATGGCGGCGAGGCGCAGCCGGCCCAGGGCCGCCGCGACCTCGGCCCCCTGGTCGACCAGGTCGCGCGCCTGGTCGAAGCGGCCCTGCATGGCGGCCAGGGCGCCGAGGATGTGGAGGACGCTGCCCTCGACGTAGCGGTTGCCGGCCGCCTCCTCCAGCAGCCGGCGGCAGCGCGCGACCCCCTCGGCGACCGGCAACGGGCCCCAGAAGGCGGCCGCGGCCAGCATCCCCCTGGCGTAGGCGTCGACCCGCTCGTCGGCGGCCCGCCGGGCGTGCTCGATGGTCCGGGCCAGGGCGGCCTCGGCCCGCTCGATCCGGCAGCGCATGAAGCTCTCGTAGCCGAGGAGGCGCCACGCCCTGGCCAGGCCGCGGTCGTCCCCGGCCACCTCCAGGGCGGCGATGGCCGACTCGACCTCGCCCTGGATGGCGTCCAGGGGCAGCCCGGGCTCGATCAGCAGCCGCATGCCCAGGCGCCCCACCGCCACCTGGGCGAGCAGGCCGTCGCCGTCGCCGCCGGCCTCGGCGGCCACCGTGGCCGCGGTCAGGACCTCCCCGGCGCGGCCGAAGTCGCCGGCCGCGACCAGGCTCTCGGCCAGGTCGTTGAGCAGGTGGCCGCGCGCGGGGTCGCCGCCCGGGAGCACGGCCAGGGCCCGGTCGAGCAGGGCGGTGGCGGCCGGGGTGTCGCCACGGGCCAGGGCGCGGCGCCCGGCGGCGGCCAGCCGGCCGGCCGCCCTGGCCCCGAGCTCGCGCCCGCGCCGCTCGATCGGGCCCAGCTCGGCCAGGCACCGCCAGGCCTGCTCCAGGTGGTAGCCGACGATCTCCTCGTACTCGCGCACCCGGGCCCCGGCCCTTGCCTCGAGCAGGCCGGCCAGCCGCTCGTGGAGCTCGGCCCGTACCCCCTTGGGCACCCCCTGGTAGACGGCGTCGCGGACCAGCAGGTGGCGGAACTGGTAGCCGGCCTCGCGCTGGCGGCGGGCCGGGGCGGTGCGCAGCAGCTCGCGCCGGACCAGCCCCCGCAGCCGCTCCGGGACCTCGGCCCTGGCCGCCTCGGGCGTCAGCTCGGCCACCGTGGCCTGCTCGAAGGCCAGCCCGACGACCGCCGCCCGCTCCAGCACGTCCCGGTCGCGGCCGTCGAGGCGGTCGAGGCGGGCCGCGACCAGGGCCTGGATGGTCGGCGGGATGCCCGTGCCGGCCAGGTCGCCGGCCACCTCCCAGCCGCCGTCCCGCCGTCGCAGGCGGCCCTCCTCGACCAGCGTGGCCAGCAGCTCCTCGATGAACAGCGGGTTGCCGCCGGCGGCCCGGCAGATCCGCTCCCTTGCCTGGGCGGGCAGGGCGCCGCCGCCGGCGAGCCCGTCCAGCAGCGCCCCCGAATCGTCCGGGCCGAGCGGCTCCAGCAGCACGCTGAGGGCGTTGGGCCGGCCGCCGGCCCAGCCCGGCCGCTGCTCCAGCAGCTCGGGGCGGCCCACGGCGACCAGCAGGATCGGCCCCTCCTGGGTGGTCTCGGCCAGCTGCTCGAGCAGGTCGAGGAAGGTCGGCTCGGCCCAGTGGAGGTCGTCGAACACGGCCACCAGGGGCCGGCCGGCGGCCAGGGCCTGGAGCAGGCGGCGGGTCGACCAGACGGCCTCCTCGATCGGGGCCGGGGCGGCCTCGAGCCCGATCAGCTGGCCGATCCGCTCGGCCACCAGGGCCCTGTCCGGGTCCGCCTCGACCACCGCGGCCAGCTTGGCCCGGGCGGCCGCCGGTGGGTCGTCGAGCCCGATCCCGGCCGCCTGGCGGACCACCTCGGCCAGCGGCCAGAAGGTGCTGCCGTTGCCGTACGGCAGGCAGCGGCCGGCCAGCACCGCCGGGTCGCCGGGGAGCCCGGCGGCCGCCTCCAGGACCAGCCGGGTCTTGCCCACCCCGGCCCCGCCGAGCACGGTCAGCAGGTGCAGGGCGGCCTCGCCGGCCGCCCGCTCGTACGCCCAGCGGAACAGCTGCAGCTCCGAAGCCCGGCCGACGAACGGGGCGTCGAGCCGGCGGGCCCGGCCGGCCGTCCCCGGCCGCACGGCCATGAGCCGGTAGGCAGGCTCGCCGTCCTCGCGGCCGGGAGTCGCCACGACCTGGGGCGGCTCCACCTCGACGGCGTCGCGGACGAGGCTCCAGGTGCCGTGGCCGAGCAGGATCTCGCCCGGGCCGGCGGCCTGCTCGAGCCGGGCGGCGAGGTTGACGGCGTCCCCGACCACCAGCGAGCCCAGGTTCGGGTCGCCGGCCACGACCTCGCCGGTGTTGACCCCGGTGTGCAGCTCCAGGCGCACCCGGCCCTCGCCGGCCAGCCGCTGGTTCAGCTCGTCCAGGGCGGCGTGCATCCCGGCGGCCGCCCGGACCGCCCGCAGGGCGTCGTCCTCGTGGGCCGCCGGGACGCCGAAGACGGCGTGGACGGCGTCGCCGACGGCCTCGACCGTGCCGCCGTGGTGCAGGACCACCGCCCGCATGGCCTCGTAGTAGCGGGCCATGACCTGGGAGAGGGACTCGGGGTCGAGCCGCTCGCCCAGGGCCGTCGAGCCGCTGAGGTCGCTGACGACCACGGTGACGGCCTTGCGGGTCCCGCCCGGGCGGCCGGCCCAGGTGGGCAGAGGCTCGCCGCAGGCCAGGCAGAACCGGGCCCGCCGCGGGTTCGCCTCCCCGCAGGTCGGACAGCCGACCGTCTGCCCTGGATCACCCCGTATGCCCGGACCCTCCCCTGCCCCGTGACGCAGGACGAGCCTAGAGCAACCCGGAGCGAACCGACCAATGGGTCGGGTCGGCCGCCTTGACGTTTTCTGCGGAAGTCCTCTACCCTCCACGGCTCGTAACCGGCCGGAGGCGAGCGCGCCCCCACGACGCCCCTTCTGGCCAGCGCCCCGGACACAGCGGGAGCGCGACCGTGCTGCCGCGTGGTGGCGCACGGGCACTTCACGGGCCCGTCCCGTCGGGCCACCCCAACGTGCAGGAGGAGGAGCTTTCCTTGGCACGCACCCATGCCCATGAGCTGACCCGGACAATCCGCTTGAGCGTCGTCACCGGCCTCGGGGCCGCCGTCCTGGCCTCGGCGTTCGCCCTCCCGGCGGCCGCCGACCCGGTCCACGCCGTCCAGCGTGGCCAGGCCAAGATCGTCGCCGCCAAGAGCGCCCAGAAGCGCACCAAGGTCACGGTCAAGCAGGGCGACACCCTGAGCAAGCTCGCCAAGAAGGCCAAGCTGGCCAGCTGGCGGCCGATCTGGGACCTCAACAAGAAGATCAAGCACCCGAACCTCATCTATCCCGGGCAGAAGCTGGTCATTCCCGCCAAGGGCGAGAAGATCAAGCACCGCCCGCTGCCGGCCCTGGCCGTCACCCGCACCGTCTCGGTGGAGCGGTCGGCCGCGCCGGCCACCGCCCGGCGCTCGACCGTGACCCGGTCGGCCTCGGCGCCCGCCTCGGGCAGCGTCTGGGACCGCCTGGCCCAGTGTGAGTCCGGCGGCAACTGGAGCATCAACACCGGCAACGGCTACTCCGGCGGCCTGCAGTTCTCGGCGGGCACCTGGAGCGCCAACGGCGGCAGCGGCTCGGCCCACAACGCCAGCCGCGCCGAGCAGATCCGTGTCGCCGAGCGCGTCCGGGCCTCGCAGGGCTGGGGCGCCTGGCCGGCCTGCTCCGCCAAGCTGGGGCTGCGCTGAGCAACAGCTAGCGGCAACCACGGCATCGTGGGGAACGGTGCGGCGCGCGGCCTCCGGGCTGCGCGCCGCACCGGCGTTTCCGATACGGTGGACAGATGACCCAACAGGCGTCGCTGCTCGCCTCCCGCGTCGGCGCGGGACGGGCCGAGGGCGGGCGCC
>DASZON010000180.1:0-23625 GCA_035550755.1 Actinomycetota bacterium
GGCCGCGGTCGAGGAGGGCATCGTCGCCGGCGGCGGCGTGGCCCTGATCCGCGCCCAGGGCGCGCTCGACAAGCTCGACCTGGAGGGCGACGAGGCGACCGGCGCGGCGATCGTCCGCAAGGCGCTCGAGCTGCCGCTGCACTGGATCGCCGCCAACGCCGGCCTCGAGGGCGCGGTGGCCATCGCCAAGGTGCGCGAGCTGTCCGACAACCAGGGGCTGGACGCCTCCACCGGCGAGTACGTCGACCTGTTCAAGGCCGGCGTGGTCGACCCGGCCAAGGTGACCCGCTCCGCCGTCCAGAACGCCGTCTCCATCGCCTCCCTGCTGCTCACGACCGAGACCCTGGTCGTCGACAAGCCCGAGGAGAAGGAGGACGCGGCCGCCGGTGGCCACGGCCACCCGCACGGCATGGGCATGTAACCAAGCTCCACCCGTTCCAGCTACGGGCCCCGGCTCCTCCGGCCGGGGCCCGTAGCTCTCCCGGGAGGGTGGGGGCGCGGGGGTCGGGCCCCCATGCAGTCGCCGGGCACGGTGGTGGGGGTCGGGCCTCATGCACGCACCTGGCACGGTCGTCATCGTCGGTGGGTGCCAGGCGCCTGCCGGCCAGGTGGTCGTCAGGGATTCGGCCCCATCCACTGACCTGGCACTCGGCTCGGGGCTCCCAGTTGGGAGGGATCACTCATCCTCAGAGGCCTGGGCCCCCAACCGGGAGGGTAGCCTCAGGGCGGGTTGGGGTCCTCCGGCTGTCCACAGCCCCTCGCCTTCGCCTTTCGCTCCTCGCTCCTCGCCTTCGCCTTTCGCTCCTCGCTCCTCGCCTTCGCCCCTTCGCGCCTCGCCCCGCCCCTCTTGGCGCCTGCTGCTTTGCGCCTGTCCCCGGTTTGCGCTCGCCCCTCTCGCCCCGCCCCTCTCCTGGCCTCTCGGCCTCCCCTTGATCCCTCCCGGATCCCGGGGTTACCCGATGCCGCCGTCCTTGGTGAGCTCGGTGAGGAGCTCGTGGCAGCGGATGGCGCGGCCGGCGTCCTCCTCCTTGAGCTGGCGGATGAAGGTCTGGACGTCCTCGTGGCCCTCGGCGTCCTCGATGTACCGGCCGTAGGTCTGGCCCGCCTTGAGGGCGTGGTACTGGATGCTGACGAGGTCGTAGACGATGTCGTCGGCCGGGGTGTGGTCGCTGCCCATGGAGCTCCTCCTGGTCGCTTGCCGGATGCCGCTCCCGCTACCACGGGAGCCTCCGGCGGAACCCGCGCTACCCTCGACCCATGTCCGAACCTGCGCCTCTGGCCGCCGCCCGCTCCTGGCAGGAGGCGATGAACGCCCGCGACGTCGAGGGGCTGGTCACCCTGGCCCACGACGACGTCGAGGTCGAGGGGCCGCGCGGGGTCGGCCGCGGGACCGACCTGCTGCGGGTGTGGATGGACCGTCAGGCCGGTGAGGTCGGGCTCCACCTGGAGACCAGGCGCTGGTTCGCCCGCGGCGACACGGTGGTCGTCGACCAGCTCGCCGAGTGGCGGGAGGCCGGCACCGGGCAGGTCGTCGAGCGCCAGGAGATCGGGTCGGTGCTGGTCGTCCGCGACGGCCGAGTGGCCCGGTTCGCCCGCCACCCCGACCTCGGCGCCGCCCTCCACGCCGCCGGCCTCGGTCCCGCCGACGAGGTCGCCCCTGGCTAGGAGGGCCGGGCCGGGGGCAGCGCAAGCCCCAGCTCGAGCAGGTCCCGCATCGGGATCCGGTTGTCCGGGTTGATCTCGGGCAGTTCCGGCTTGAGGGCCCGGTCGCGATCCAGCGACCCGGCGTGCAGGGCGCACAGCCGCAGCCCCCGCCGCTGGTAGAACCCGAGCGCGTGCAGGTTGTCGTTGGTGGTGACCAGCCACAGGCGCCGGCAGCCGCGGCTGGCGGCCAGCCCGGCCGCCGACCGGAGCAGGGCGCTGCCGGCGCCGGCGTTCTCGACCCGGCAGTGCAGGGACAGCACCTCGAACTGGTCGCCGTCCACGATGTAGGTGAGCAGGCCGATCCGCTCCCCGTCGCGTTCGGCGACCAGGCCCGGGAGCGCGGCCGGCTCCAGCACCTCGCCGAGGCGCACGGCCCGGGCGCTGCCCATCAGCTCCTCGAGCAGCCCCTCGGCCCAGCCCCGGTCCCCGGGGGTGAACGGCCGGACCGTCGGCGTCACCTGGCCCCGCCGCCGGCCGCCGGAGCCGCCGCGCCCAGGTCCCAGAACGACCCGGTGAGCCCCAGCTCGGCGAAGACGGCGGTCGCCTCCTCCGGGGTGCGGCGGCGGTGGTCGTCGTGCAGCCGGTCCCCGTACCAGACCTTGCCCAGCCGCCACATGGTCGCCAGGTCGACCACCTCCCCGCCGTCGGCGTGGCCGGTGCCGCAGGCCAGGCGGATGGTCGAGCAGGTCCGGACCACGTCGTCCCACCAGCGGGCCGCCGGGACCTGGAAGTGGACCACGTACGGCTCCGGCGGCTCGGCCGCCGGGTCGGCCAGCAGGGCCAGCGGCCGCCCGCAGCCGACACAGGTGGTGGCGACCAGCACCTGCTCGTCGAGCGCGGCCATGATCCCGAAGGAGTCCCAGGCGCACCCGCCCCACCACTTCTGCTCGGCCGAGGCGACCACGAAGTGCATCTGCCGGGCCGAGAACGGATGGGCCATGCGGACCGCCACCCGGTCCTCGTCGAGGACCAGCATGTGCTCGTCATGGAGGCGTCCCCAGCCGGCCAGGACCTCCTCGACGCCGATCTGGAGGCGGCGTGCGGCCTCGGCCGCCGTCGGCGGGCGGCCCTCCTCGACGAACTCGCGGTAGACGACCTGCCGGAGCTCCCGCAGGCGCTGGGTTTCGTCGGCGTCCACCGATCGCTCCTCCCGCTGTGGGGGTACCGGGACGAAAGAGTACGCTGGATGCGACACACGGGAGCCCGGGCCACCGGGCTGAGAGGGCGGCTACCGGGCCGCCGACCGTCGGAACCTGCACCGGATAATGCCGGCGGAGGGAGGATCCCCACGATGTCCCAGCAGCCCGCCGCCGACGTGGTCGTGGTCGGGGGCGGAGTCATCGGTCTGGCCGTCGCCTGGCGGGCCGCCGGTACCGGGATGACCGTCAGCGTGGTCGACGAGACCCCCGGCCAGGGGGCGTCCTGGGCCGCCGCCGGGATGCTGGCCCCGGTCACCGAGGTCCACTACGGCGAGCACCGGCTGCTGGCGCTGAACCTGGACGCCGCCGGCCGCTGGCCCGCGTTCGCCGCCGAGGTCGAGGAGGCCGGCGGCCACCCGGTGGGCTACCGCCCCGGCGGCACCCTGGCCGTCGCCCGGGACGCCGACGACAACGCCGCCCTCGAGGACCTCTACCAGTTCCAGCTCCGCTGCGGCCTCGAGGTCGAGCGCCTCCGCAGCCGCGAGTGCCGCCAGCTCGAGCCCGGCCTCGCCCCCGGCATCCGCGGCGGGGTGCTGGCCGCCGGCGACCACCAGGTCGACAACCGAGCGCTGGTCCAGGCGCTGCTGATCGCCTGCCGGCGAGCCGGGGTGGGGCTGCTCACGGGTCGCGTGGCCGAGCTGGCGGTGGACCGCGACCGGGTCACCGGGGTGGTGCTCGCGGACGGCACGAGGCTGCCCGCGGGGTCGGTGGTCCTGGCCGCCGGGTGCTGGAGCGGGGGGCTCGGGGGGCTGGCCGCCGAGGCGCTGCCGCCGGTGCGGCCGGTCAAGGGCCAGCTGCTGTACCTGCGGGGCTCGGCCTCCGAGCCGCTGTGCACCCGCAACGTCCGCGGGCTCGAGGTGTACGTGGTCCCTCGGGGCGACGGCCGGGTGGTGGTCGGGGCGACCGTGGAGGAGCAGGGCTTCGACACCCGGGTGACCGCCGGGGCCGTCCGCGACCTGCTCCAGGCCGCCCTCGAGCTGCTGCCCGACGCGGCCGAGCTCGAGCTGCTGGAGACGGTGGTCGGCCTGCGGCCCGGGTCGCCCGACAACGCGCCCATGCTCGGCCCGGCCGGCCCGGAGGGGCTGGTGGTGGCGACCGGCCACTACCGCAACGGCATCCTGCTGACGCCGGTGACCGCCGACGCGATCGCCGAGCTGCTGGCCACCGGCCGGGTTCCCGACCTGATCGCCCCGTTCACCCCGGGGCGGTTCTCGGGCGGCGTCACGGCCGGGGCGGGGAGGAGCGCCCCGTGACCGTGATCGTCAACGGCCGGCCGGCCGACGTCGACCCCGGCCAGACCGTGGCCGGCCTCCTGGCCGGGCTCGGCCACCCGCCCGGGGGCCCCGGCATCGCCGTCGCCCTCAACGGCGAGGTCGTGCCCCGAAGCGCCTGGTCCACCACCCACCTCGACGACAACGACCGCCTCGAGGTGCTCGGCGCCTCCCAGGGAGGATGAGCTCGATGGACGACCCCCTCGTCATCGCCGGCCAGGGCTTCACGTCCCGGCTGGTCATGGGGACCGGCGGGGCGGCCAGCCTGGAGGCGCTGGAGCAGGCCCTGGTCGCGTCCGGGACCGAGATGACCACTGTGGCCCTGCGGCGGACCAGCCCGGGGGCCAGAGGCTCGATCCTGGACGTCCTCCGGCGGGTCGGGTGCCGGCTGCTGCCCAACACCGCCGGCTGCTTCACCGCCCGCGACGCCGTCCGCACGGCCAAGCTGGCCCGGGAGGCGTTCGACACCGACTGGATCAAGCTGGAGGTCATCGGCGACGACCGCACCCTGCTCCCGGACGCCGTCGAGCTCCGTGACGCCGCCGAGACCCTGGTCGACGTCGGCTTCACCGTGCTCGCCTACACCAACGACGACCCGGTCCTGGCCCGCCACCTGGCCGAGCTCGGCTGCGCCGCGGTGATGCCGCTGGGGTCGCCGATCGGCTCCGGCATGGGCATCACCAACCCCTACAACCTGCGCATCATCCTCGAGCAGGCGACCGTCCCGGTGATCCTGGACGCCGGGGTCGGCACCGCCTCCGACGCCGCCGTCGCCATGGAGCTCGGCTGCGACGGGGTCCTGCTGGCCAGCGCGGTCACCCGCGCCCAGGAGCCTGCCCTGATGGCCGAGGCCATGCGCAAGGCCGTCGAGGCCGGCCGCCTCGCCCACCGCGCCGGCCGCATCCCCCGCCGCCTCTACGCCGAGGCCTCCACCCCCACCGAGGGCGTCCCCGACCTCACGGACCGGCCGGCCGAGGGGACCCGCGACCCAGAGGGCCAGCCCCGCCAGCCGGACGAGACGGTGGGACGGGCCGGATGAGGGAGTGGGGCGGCGGCCGGGGCCGGGTCGACGAGCTGGATGAGCCCGGTGCGTGACGGGGCGGGGCGGCGGGAGCGGCTGGCGGCGTCGCGGCTGTACGTGTGCACGCCGATCCGGCCGGACCTGGGCGAGTTCGCCGATGCCGTCCTGGGGGCGGGGGTCGACCTGATCCAGCTCCGCGACAAGCAGGCCGAGGCGGGCCCGCTGCTGGAGGCGTCGGCCGTGCTGCGCGCCGCCGCCGAGCGCCACGACGCCCTGTTCGCGGTCAACGACCGGGCCGACATCGCCCTGGCCGCCGGCGCCGACGTCCTCCACCTCGGCCAGGACGACCTGCCCCTGACCTGGGCCCGCCGCATCCTCGGCGAGGGCGTCCTCCTCGGCCGCTCCACCCACGACCTCGCCCAGGCGACCAAGGCCGCCTCCGAGCCCTGGGACTACCTGGTCGCCGGCCCCGTGTGGGCCACCGCCACCAAACCCGGCCGCCCCGCCACCGGCGTCGCCCTGGTCGAGGCCGTCGCCGCCCTCGGCCCAGCCCAGCCCTGGTTCGCCATCGGCGGTATCGCCCCCGGCAACGTCGACCAGCTCACCACCGCCGGCGCCACCCGCATCGTGGTCGTCCGCGCCATCACCGACGCCCCTGACCCCGCCGCCGCAACCCGCACCCTCCGCGACCACCTCCAGAGCGGGTAGAGGAGGGCGGCTCCGGGTCGGGTGGGGGAGGACGGCCCGGGTGGTGGAGGGGGCGAGTCAGGGTGGATGGGGTTCCGGCGGCCGGGGCAGGTTCGGTTCCCCCTCCCAGGCGGGAGGGGGAACGTGCCGGGCCCCGGCGCGCGGCCGGTCGAGGACTGACCCGGGAGGTGCCTGGCGCGCCGGGGCCTGCGGCTGAGGTGGCGGCGGGGGACGCCGCGTTGGTTGGCGGGGGACCGGTCGAGCATTCGGGTGGGGCGCGCCGCCCTGCCGGTGGGGACGACGCGGATCCTGGGCGCGAACCGACGCTCGACCGGTCCCCACATCAGCTGGCCATGCGGCCCTCCAGGTAGGCGGCCCAGTAGCGGGCACGGTCGCGGTCGCCGGTCGGGACCCGGCGGTGGGAGCTGGCGTCTCGGAGCAGCCAGGCGATCGTCTGGAGGTCGGCGCATTCCATGTCCGGGTCGATCGCGGCCGACCAGTAGATGGCGGCGTCGCGGAGCTCCTCGGGCGTGGACCTGCCCTGGCCGATCTCACGCAGCAGCTCCCCAACGGTGGCCGCGTCGTCCGGTCCGATCGTCGTCCTCATCAGCATCCGCCGGCTCCTCCCCTCTGTGCGTCCCGAGACCCTCACCGTTCGAACGTATGTTCGATCACCTGGGGCCAGGAGTCAAGCCCGTTGGCGAAGTCTGTGGACAGCGAGCGCGACCGCCGCCAGGAGGGCGAGCACGGCCCCGGTGGCGGTGGCCGCCCGCTGACGTTCCTCGCTGGACCAGCGCGGCGGGGAGCCGACCGGGCGCGGGGCCGGGGTCGCCCCGACCCTGGCCAGTCCGGCCGAGGCCATCGCCCCGGGAACGGTCGGGCGGTGGCGCTCGACGGCCGCGGGGGGACGGGTGAGGAGGGCGGCCACGCTGGCCGGGCGCACGTAGTCCGGCAGCCGCAGCCCGGTCCGGGCCGACCGGCCGCGGCCGAAGCCCCAGTCGAGCATCCGTCCGGCGTCGGCGGCGTTGTCGGGGCTGTGCAGGACGACCGCGATCAGGGTCCGGCCACCCCGGGTGGCGGCGGCGGCCAGGCAGTGGCCGGCGTCGTCGGTGAACCCGGTCTTGACCCCGACGGCGCCGCGGTAGCCGAGCAGGAACCGGGAGCGGGTGGTGAGCGTGTGGCGGCGGCCACCGGGCGCGACGAAGGCGGCGTGGCGCTTGCGCACCACCTTGGCCAGCCAGGGGTCCCGGAGCACGGCCCTGGCCAGGATGGCGAGGTCCAGGGCGGTCGAGCGGTGGCCGGGGGCGTCGAGGCCGTTGGGGTTGCGCCAGGAGGAGCCGCGCAGGCCCATGGCCCGGCCCTCGGCGTCCATGGCCCGGGCGAACCGGGGCACCGACCCGCCGGCGGCCTCGGCCAGCATCACCGCCACGTCGTTGGCGGACACGATCATCAGGGCCTTGAGGGCCTGCTCGACGGTGAGCTTCTGGCCCCGCTTCATGGCCAGGCGCCGGGCCGGCTGGCGGGCCGCCGCCGGCGAGGCGACGGTCACGGTGTCCAGGTCGAGGCTGGCCCGGACGGCCAGCGCGGTCAGCATCTTGGTCAGGCTGGCCGGCGGCACCGGCGTCCGGCTGCGCCGCCCCCACAGCACCACCCCGGTCGCCGGGTCGACCAGGATCGCGTACCGCGCCCGCACCGCCCGGCTCCACGCCGTTGCCGACCCGCGCGGCAGCGCGACCTCGCCAGATCGGGACCCCCGGAGGGGGAGCGTAGCCGACCGCGGAACGGCGTGCGCCGCGCTGTCCACAGCCCCGGGCCCCGCCGCCCGGCCGGCGCCGCCAACCCCAACTCCGGCGGCGACCAGGAGGGCGGCCAGCAGCACCCGGAACCAGGCCAGGACCCGCCGCGACGGAGTGTGGTGCATGGCGCCGCAGTGTCGCACCGGGAGACGAGCCGGACAAGGACGTCGGTCCGGCTACGGATCGCCCGAGTTCCTCTAGAATCGGCCATCGTCAATTCCATTCCCGAACCAGGAGCTCGTCCGCATGCGCGTCACCGTGATCGGCGCCGGCCACGTCGGCCTCGTCACCGCCGCCTGCCTCGCCCATGTCGGCCATGACGTGGTGGTCGACGACGACGACGCCAGCAAGCTCGACCTCATCCGCGATGGCCGCTCCTGGTTCTTCGAGCCCGGCCTCCAGGAGCTGCTGGGCGAGGTCGTCCGGGCCGGGCGGCTGCGGATCGCCGTCGACAAGGCCGAGGCGGTCGGCCACGGGTCGGTCATCTTCATCTGCGTCGGTACCCCCAGCCGCGGTGACGGCAGCCCCAACCTGGCCTTCGTCGAGGCGGTGGCCCGCGAGGTGGCCCGCAACCTGCCCCCTGGCGAGTTCCGTCTGGTCTGCGAGAAGTCGACCGTGCCGGTCCAGACGGGGGAGCGGGTCGCCCAGGTGATCGCCCGCGAGGCCCGGGCCGAGGCGGACTGGGAGGTCGCCTCCAACCCCGAGTTCCTGCGCGAGGGCTCGGCCGTGGTCGACACCCTCGACCCCGACCGCGTGGTCGTCGGCACCACCTCGCAGCGGGCCGAGGCCGCCCTGCGGGAGCTCTACGGCCCGATCCTGGAGCGGTCGGGCGCACCCTTCCTGGCCACCGACCGGGCCACCGCCGAGCTCATCAAGCACGCCTCCAACGCCTTCCTGGCCACCAAGATCAGCTTCATCAACTCGGTCGCCCGGGTGTGCGAGCGCTCCGGGGCCGACATCGAGCTGGTCGCCCGCGGCATGGGCCTCGACCCGCGCATCGGCGTCCACTTCCTCAAGGCCGGGGCCGGCTACGGGGGCAGCTGCTTCCCCAAGGACGTGGCCGCCTTCGCCCACCGCTCCCGCGAGCTGGGGGTGGACTTCGGCATCCTCAACGAGGTGGCCAAGATCAACCACGAGGCCAGGCGGGCCGTGGTCGACAAGGTCCGCGACGCCCTCTGGCACCTGGACGGCAAGCGGGTCGGGATGCTGGGCCTGTCGTTCAAGCCCAACACCGACGACCTGCGCGAGGCTCCCTCGATCGACGTGGCCCGCGACCTGCTGGCCGACGGCGCCCAGGTGGTCGCCTACGACCCGGTGGCCGGCGAGCAGGCGGCCCGGACGGTGCCGGGCCTGGAGCTGGCCGACAAGGCGGTGACGGTCGCCGACGGCGCCCACGCCCTGGTCCTGATGACCGAGTGGGCCGAGTTCGGCGACCTGGAGCCGGCCGACCTTCGCGCCCGCATGGCCTACCCGATCCTGGTCGACGCCCGCAACGCCCTGGACGCGGAAGCGTTCGTGGCCGCCGGGTTCACCGTCGCCGGGGTCGGCCGGCCGCTGCGGGCCCCCGGCGACAGGAGCCGCTGACGTGCCACGGGCCGTGATCACCGGCGGCGCCGGGTTCCTCGGGTCCCACCTCTCCCGGCGGCTGCTGGCCGAGGGCTGGGACGTCGTCTGCATGGACAACTTCCTCACCGGCCGCCCCGACAACGTGGCCGACCTCATCGGCGAGCGGTTCCGCCTGGTCAACGTCAACGTGACCGACTTCATCCACGTGCCCGGCCCGCTGGATGCGGTGCTCCATTTCGCCTCGCCGGCCAGCCCGATCGACTACCTCAAGTACCCGATCCAGACCCTCAAGGTCGGCGCCCTCGGCACCCACCACGCCCTCGGCCTGGCCAAGGACAAGGGCGCCCGTTTCCTGCTCGCCTCCACCAGCGAGGTCTACGGCGACCCCCAGGTCCACCCCCAGCCCGAGACCTACTGGGGCCACGTCAACCCCATCGGCCCCCGCGGCGTCTACGACGAGGCCAAGCGCTTCGCCGAGGCCATGGCCATGGCCTACCACCGCAGCCACGGGGTCCAGGTGCGCATTGTGCGTATTTTCAACACGTTCGGACCTTTTATGAGGCTTGACGACGGGCGCGCCTTCTGCACCTTTGCCGTGCAGGCACTGCGGGGGGAGCCGCTGACCGTCCACGGGGACGGGAGCCAGACGAGGTCGCTGTGCTATGTGGACGACCTGATCGAGGGGATCTGGCGGCTGCTTGGGAGCGAGCTGGTGGGGCCGGTGAACCTGGGGAACCCGGAGGAGGTGACCATCCTGGAGCTGGCCCGGACGGTGGCGAGAGCGGCGGGGGTCGAGCCGCGGATCGAGCTGCTGCCCCGGCCGGTGGACGACCCGGAGGTACGACGGCCGGACATCACCAGGGCGGTGACCGAGCTCGGGTGGAAGCCTCAGGTCAGCCTGGAGGAGGGGGTCCAGCGGACCCTGCCCTGGTTCCGGGGGGCGCTGGAGGCCCACGGCGGGGGCCCCAAGGCTGGGCCCCCGGTGGGCCAGGGACGATGACCACCACCAGCGCGAGCTCGGGGAACCAGACCCGGGTCCGGACCGGGCGGGCAGCGTTCTTCGACGTCGACAAGACCCTGCTGCCCGGCTCGAGCATGTACCTGTTCGCGCGGGGGCTGTACCGGCGCGGGTTCTACACCATGCGGGACATCGCCGGGTTCGCGTTCGGGCAGCTGGTGTTCCGGCTCACCGGGGCCGAGGGGCGCAAGGGGATGGAGGCGGCCCGCGAGCAGGCGCTGGCCTTCATCGAGGGCAAGCGGCGCGACGACCTCACCCAGATCGGCCACGACATCGTGGTCGAGGTGATCGGGCCGAGGATCTACCCGGGGATGCGCCGGGTCATCGACGAGCACCACGAGCGGGGGGACCGGACCTACCTGGTCACGGCCGCCCCGCGGGAGCTGGCCCACGGGATCGCCACCTACCTGGGCATGGACGGGGCCCTGGGGACCGAGGCCGAGCTGGTCGACGGCACCTACACCGGCCGGCTGCTCGGGCCGGTGCTGCACGGGCCGGCCAAGCTGGACGCGGTGGTCCGGCTGGCCGCCGACGAAGGGTTCGACCTGCGCGAGAGCAGCGCCTACTCCGACTCGGTGAACGACCGGCCGCTGCTGGAGGGGGTGGGGCGGCCGGTGGCCGTCAACCCCGACCGCCACCTGCGCGACCTGGCCGCCGAGCGGGGCTGGCCGGTGCAGGACTTCCGCCGCCGCCGGCGGCTGTGGCTGGTCTGGCTGCCCACCGGGCTGGCCGCCGGGATCACCACCGCCGCGGCCGCGGTCACCGGCCGCCGCCTGGCCCGGCGGCGGCGCCGCTAACGGTCGCCGGGGTCGCCCGCGGGGAGGCCGCCCTCGCTGAGCACGGCCGCGACCTCGTCCTCGGACAGGCCGCGGGTGGCCAGGGCGCGGCGCAGGCGGCGGGCCGCCTCGGCCGGGGAGGTCCAGCCGTCGCGCAGGGGGCCGTGCTCGTGCTCGCCCTCGAGGAGGCCGTCGACGAAGCCCTTGGCGTAGTCCCAGGTCACGTAGTGGTCCACGGCGGGCTCGAAGGCCGGCTCGTGCACCCTGGGCTCCCCATGCTGGAGGATGTGCTCCAGGTTCTCCCGCAGCAGGCTCCAGCCGAAGAAGTGGTCCTCCTCGCAGTCGGGGCAGGAGATGACCACCCCGAGGAAGCCGCGCTGCTCCAGCGCCGCCCGGAACTCGGCCAGGTCGGCGAGGTCGTCGAGGAGCGCGGCACGCTCCTCGTCGTCGATGGGCTCGGGAGACGGGTCGTCGTGGGACGCGAACGGGTCGAGGGGGTCGGGCACGGGCACCTCGGAAGATCAGTTGATGCGAGCTCCTCTCTGGCATGGTACTCCGGATGCCGATCCAGCTCGCCTTGACCTCCACAGAACCCCGCTGCTAGCGTCGAGCATGCACCTTCCCCGGGCCCTCCGCGTGTGCGGACGGGTCCGTTCGTCTATCTGCACTCCAATCGGGTAGCCCTTGCTGGGAGGAACGCAACGTGGCTGAGGTCGAGATCGGCATCGGCAAGAGCGGGCGCCGGGCCTACGGGTTCGACGACATCGCGATCGTGCCAAGCCGGCGGACGCGTGACCCCGACGACATCGACATCTCCTGGGACCTGGACGCCTACCATTTCGAGCTGCCGCTGCTGGCCTCGGCCATGGACGGGGTCGTCTCGCCCCGGATCGCGGCCGAGCTCGGCCGTCTGGGCGGGCTCGGGGTGCTGAACCTCGAGGGCCTCTGGACCCGCTACGAGGACCCGGACCCCGTCTACGCCGAGATCGCCAGCCTGCCCGACGCCGAGGCGACCAAGCGGATGCAGGAGATCTACGCCGAGCCGATCAAGCCCGAGCTGATCGGCCAGCGGGTCAAGGAGATCAAGGACGCCGGGGTGGTCGCGGCCGCCTCCCTGACCCCCCAGCGGGTCGCCCGCTACCACACCTTCGCCCTCGAGGCCGGCCTGGACATCCTGGTCATCCAGGGGACGGTGGTCTCGGCCGAGCACGTCTCCTCGACCAGCGAGCCGCTCAACCTCAAGACCTTCATCGCCCACTACGACCTGCCGGTGATCGTGGGCGGCTGCGCCTCCTACGCCACCGCCCTGCACCTGATGCGCACCGGCGCCGCCGGGATCCTGGTCGGGGTCGGGCCGGGGGCGGCCTGCACCACCCGCGGGGTGCTCGGCATCGGCGTGCCCATGGCCACCGCCCTGGCCGACGCGGCCGGGGCCCGCATCCGCCACCTGGAGGAGACGGGCCGCTACGTGCAGGTGATCGCCGACGGCGGCATGCGCACCGGCGGGGACGTGGCCAAGGCGATCGCCTGCGGGGCCGACGCGGTGATGATCGGCTCGCCGCTGGCCAGGGCCGTGGAGGCCCCGGGCCGGGGCCACCACTGGGGGATGGCCACCTTCCACCCGGACCTGCCCCGCGGCACCCGGGTCAAGACGACCCCGCTCGGCACCCTCAAGGAGATCCTGCTCGGGCCGGCACCGGTCAACGACGGCAGCATGAACCTGTTCGGGGGCCTGCGGACCTCGATGGCCACCACCGGCTACCAGACGGTCAAGGAGTTCCAGAAGGCCGAGGTGATGGTCGCCCCGGCGCTCCAGACCGAGGGCAAGCTGCTGCAGCGCTCCCAGGGCGTGGGGATGGGCTAGGGCCCCGGACCCTCGGGCCCAGCCCCCCGGCCTAGCCCTGTTCCTCGTCGTCCTCCCCGCCGCGGCGGCGGCGGGTGACGACCTGGCGGTCCCAGCCGCGGTGGAGCGAGCAGTAGCTGTCGGGGTTGTAGCGCGACAGCTTGGTCTCGCAGCCCTCGGCGGCGCAGGTCCGGGCGGCCCCGAACGAGCGGACCGCCGGGTCGGCGCCAGGCGCCCGCCGCCGGGTTGGTGGGGCGGCGGCGACGGTCTCCTCAGGCTCTGTCACCAGGGCCTCCTTGCCGGAAATAAAAAACGCACCACACACCAGGTGCTGGTGTGCGGTGCGAGGTCTGGGCACCAGGGGCGGGTGGCCCCTTTCACGGTCAAGGTACTCCTCCCCAAGCCGACCGAGCAATCTCTCCGCCGGGCCGGGTATCCTGCGCCCATGACGACCCCGGCCCCCGGGCACGACACCGTCCTCGTGCTCGACTTCGGCGCCCAGTACGCCCAGCTCATCGCCCGCCGTGTCCGCGAGTGCCACGTCTTCTCCGAGGTCGTGCCATGCGACGTCGACCCGGCGGTGGTCCGCGCCCACGACGCCAGGGCCCTGATCCTGTCCGGCGGGCCCCGGTCGGTGTACGAGCCGGGTGCCCCCGCCCTCGACCCGCGCCTGCTGGAGCTGGGCATCCCGGTGCTCGGGCTCTGCTACGGCCAGCAGGCCATGGCCAGGGTGCTCGGCGGCCGGGTCGAGCCGACCGGGGTCAGGGAGTACGGGCGGACCGCGCTGCTGGCCCAGCCCGAGGGCAGCGTGCTCTTCGGGGACCTGCCGAGCGAGCAGGTGGTGTGGATGAGCCACGGCGACACGGTCACCGCCGCCCCTCCTGGGGCCAGGGTCGTGGCCAGCACCGACGCCTCCCCGGTGGCCGGGTTCGAGGACCCCGGGCGGGGCCTCTACGGGGTCCAGTTCCATCCCGAGGTGGTCCACACCGAGCGGGGCATGGACCTGTTCAAGAACTTCCTCTACGAGGCCGCCGGCTGCCGGCCCAACTGGACGTCGGTCTCGATCATCGAGGAGCAGGAGGCGGCCGTCCGGGAGCGGGTCGGCGACGGCCACGTGCTCTGCGCCCTGTCCGGCGGGGTCGACTCCTCGGTGGCCGCCCTGCTCGTCCACCGGGCGGTGGGGGACAAGCTGACGTGTGTCTTCGTCGACACCGGGCTGCTGCGCCACGGCGAGGCCGCCCAGGTCGAGGAGACCTTCCGCCGCGACTTCAAGGTCAACCTGGTCCACGTGAAGGCGGCCGACCGGTTCCTGGAGCGCCTGGGCGGGGTGACCGACCCCGAGGCCAAGCGCAAGGCCATCGGCAACGAGTTCATCCGGGTGTTCGAGGAGGTCGCCAAGGAGCACGGCGACGCCCGCTTCCTGGTCCAGGGCACCCTGTACCCGGACGTGGTCGAGTCCGGGGGCAAGCGCAACGCCACCATCAAGAGCCACCACAACGTCGGCGGGCTCCCCGAGCGGATGGACCTGGAGCTGGTCGAGCCCCTGCGCCTGCTGTTCAAGGACGAGGTCCGCCGGGTCGGGACCGAGCTGGGCCTGCCCGAGGACGTGGTCCAGCGCCAGCCCTTCCCCGGCCCCGGCCTGGCGGTGCGGATCGTCGGCGAGGTCACCGGCGAGCGGCTGGAGACCCTACGGGCGGCCGACCGGATCGTCCTCGAGGAGATCCGCCGGGCCGGCCTCGACCGCGAGCTGTGGCAGTGGTTCGCCGTGCTCCCGGCGGTGCGCACGGTCGGGGTCATGGGCGACGGCCGCACCTACGCCTACCCGATCGTGCTCCGGGCCGTGACCAGCCAGGACGCCATGACGGCCGACTTCGCCCGGCTCCCCTGGGAGGTCCTGGAGCGGATCTCGACCCGGGTCGTGGGCGAGGTCGGTGGCGTCAACCGGGTCGCCTACGACATCACCTCCAAGCCCCCCGGCACCATCGAGTGGGAGTGACCGTTCCCGGCCGGGACCGCGCCGCTACCCGTAGCGGGCCTGGAGGTCGGCGACCAGGCGGGCGGTGACCGGGGCGTCGGTGCCGGCCCGCTCGGCGGCCCGCAGGACGGCCCCGCCGATGGCGTCGAGCTCGATCGGCCGGCCGGCGGCGGCGTCCTTCTGCATCGAGGACTGCATGCCGTCCGGGACCCGCTCGAGGATGGCCAGGGTGGCCGCCTCGTCCAGGTCGACCCCGTCGGCCCTGGCGACGGTGACGATCTCGCGGGCCACCGCCATCAGCTCGCCGGTGTGCTGGGCCCTGGCCTCCCCGACGGGGGCGGCGGTCCAGGTGGTGACCAGGGCGATCGGCGCCAGGATGGAGAGCTTGGACCACAGCGTCGCCGCCTCGTCGTCACGGACGGTGACGTCGAGGCCGGTCTCGGCCAGCCGCGCCGCCAGCGCCTCCACCTGCCCGCGCCGGGACGGCTCGGCGGCGGCCAGCTCGACCACGGCGAACGGGGAGGCGTGCTCGATCAGGCCCGGGCCGACCCGGGTCGACTCGATCCGGATGGTGCCGGCGACCACCTGGTCGGCCGGGTAGCGCCGGCGCAGCCAGGTCATGTGGTCGATGCCGTTGAGGAACGGCACCACCAGGGCGTCCCCGACGACCTCGGGCGGGACGGCCTCGGCGGCCGCCTCCAGCTGGGTCGCCTTGACGGTGACGAAGACGACGTCGACCGGCTGGTCGAGGCGGGTGGCGGCCTCGACCGCCCCCTTGGCGTCGCCAAGGGTCGGGCTGCGCAGCTCGATCCCGTGCTCGGCGAGGTAGGCGGCGGTGGCCGGCGGGGCCAGGCAGATCACCCGGTCGCCCCGCCGGGCGAGCAGGGCGGCGAGCAGCCCGCCGATCCCGCCCGGGCCCAGCACGGCCACCCGGATCGGCGGGAGGTCGCTCACGGCTGGTTCCTTTCTGACGGTTGGGGCAGTATCCACCGCCGCGCCCGGTTGCGACAGCGGGTCAGGCGGGGCGGCGGGGGCTGAGGGCGGCCAGCAGCTCGGGCTGGTGGCCGGTCAGCCAGGAGGCGCCCAGCCCGAGCCCGACCCGCCACAGGAACACCCCGTAGGCGATGGCCAGCGGGCAGACCAGGACCAGGGCCGGCGTCCAGGCGGCCAGGCCGGCCACGACCACGGCGGCCAGCGGGAGCACCAGCACCCCCTGGACGGCGAAGGCGAGCAGCTGCACCACCCCGACCAGGCAGCCCTGGCCGGTCCCCTGGACGGCCCACAGGTTGGTGGCGTCGTCGGGCAGGGGATAGGCGAAGCGGACCGAGACCACGTCGGCCACGCCGAGCGACAGGGCGAGCACGCCGGCGCCAAGGCACAGCGCCACCGGCACGTACAGCCAGCCGCCGGTGACCGCGGCCAGGGCCACCGCCAGCACGGCCGTGGTCAGGACCCCGGTCACCATCGAGGCGAGGTTGCGGCCGACGAGGTCGCCGCGGGGGTCGGCCCCGGCGACCACCTGGGTCCAGTAGGCGGCGCCGTCGAAGCCGTACTGGTTGAGGCTGTTCTGGGCGGCCAGGAAGGCCATGGTCAGCGACGCCAGCACCATCCAGGGGTGGCGGATCCCGTCGCTGACGGCCAGGAACACCACCAGGGCCAGGCCGAGCAGGCAGCTGATGACCCAGGCGACCCGGAGCCGGGGATGCCTGGCCAGGTACCGCAGCTCCTTGGCGGCGACCGCGCCCCGCTGGTCGGCCGGGAGCAGCCGCCGCAGCGGCCGGGGGAACAGCCCGGCCGGCTGCCGGGCCCGGCTCCTGGCCGGTGGCTCGGCGGTGGTCAGCACCCGCTCCAGGCTCCGCCACCACCACCAGCCCAGGGCCAGCACGGCCAGGGCGGCGCCGGCGAGCTCGGCCGTGGCCGCCAGCAGCCGCCCCTCGCCGCCGTCGACCAGCGCCCGGGCGGCCAGACCGGGCGGGAGCCAGCCCAGCACCCGGACCGCCGGCCGCAGCGCCTCCAGGTCGGACCGCTCCAGCCGCTCGGCCAGCCGGGCCCCGACCTGGAGGGCGAGGTTGAAGCCGAGCGCGACCACCGAGACGAGCACGATCACCAGGTCGCGGGCCCGTCGCGAGCGGAGCTGGCGGGACAGGGCGGTGAGCAGGGCCCGGGAGCCGACGATGCACAGGGCGAACTGGACGAGCACGGCCGCCACCACCAGCAGCAGCCCAGGGCCCAGGCTGCCGAACCCGACCACCGCCCCGCCCAGGGCGACCAGGGTGCACAGCGGGGCCACGCCCACGCAGGCGGCCAGCGACAGCCCGGTGACCAGCTCCCGGGGCCGCAGCGGCAGCAGGGCGAGGCGGGAGGGGTCCAGGCTGGCGTCGCCGGCGAAGCTGAGCAGCGGGAACAGCCCCCAGCCGAGGAACAGCAGCAGGAACACGGCCTCGACCAGCAGCAGCCCGGCCCGGGGCTCGGCCCGGGGGACCAGGGCGAGCAGCAGGAACCCGCCAAAGGCGAGCGGCAGCCCGGCCAGGGCGCCAAGGGCCAGGCCGACCTGCTGGGGCCAGCTGCTGCGGCGCAGCCCGTTGCGGAGCAGGGCGAGTCTCAGGCCGACCAGGTGCCCAGCCAACCCAGCTCCTCGGCCCCGGCGTGGCTCGCCCCGACCAGGTCGACGAAGGCGTCCTCCAGGCTGCGCCCGGCCCGCACCTGGTCGGTCGGCCCCTCGGCGATCAGGCGGCCCAGGTGCATGATCCCGACCCGGTCGCACAGCCGCTCCACCAGCTCCATGACGTGGCTGGAGAACACCACCGTGGCCCCGCCGGCGGTGTAGCGCTCCAGCAGCCCGCGGATGGTCCGGGCCGACACCGGGTCGATGGCCTCGAACGGCTCGTCGAGGAACAGCACCCGGGGGGCGTGCAGCAGGGCCGCGGCCAGGGCGATCTTCTTGCGCATGCCGTGGGAGTAGTCGACCACCAGGGTCCCGGCGGCGTCGGCCAGCCCGAGCACGTCCAGCAGCTCCCTGGCCCGGGCCTCGACCACGCCGGCGGCCATCCCCCGCAGCAGCCCGTTGTAGGTCAGCAGCTCGGCCCCGGTGAGCCGGTCGAACAGCCGGAGGTCCTCGGGCAGCACCCCGATCCGCCGCTTGGCCGTCACCGGGTCGCGCCACACCTCGACCCCGTCGATCAGCACCAGCCCGGCGTCGGGCCGCAGCAGCCCGGTCACCATCCCGAGGGTGGTCGTCTTCCCGGCCCCGTTCGGCCCCACCAGCCCGAAGAAGCACCCGTGGGGGATGTCCAGGTCGATCCCGCCCACCGCCACCTTGGACCCGAACGCCTTGCGCAGCCCCCGCACCGACAACGCGGCCGGCGAGCCCGCACCCTTCTGTGGCGAATCCCCTGCGCTCACGCGGCGAAGCCTAGCCGGTGACGGGGCGCTCGTATACTGCGGGCGTGGATCCTTCGCCGGCGCCGGAGGCTTTGGGCGCGTCCCCTGATCTGCTGGACGGGCTGAACGACGCTCAGCGGCTGGCCGTGCTGGCCACCGAGGGGCCGACGCTGATCGTGGCCGGTGCGGGGTCGGGCAAGACCCGGGTGCTGACCCACCGGATCGCCCACCTGATCAAGGACAAGCGGGTGCCGCCGACCTCGGTGCTGGCCATCACCTTCACCAACAAGGCGGCCCGGGAGATGCAGGAGCGGCTGCGCCACCTGGTCGGGCCGGTCGTGAAGGCGATGTGGGTGTCGACCTTCCATTCGGCCTGCGTGCGCATCCTGCGCCGCAGCGGCTCGCACCTGGGCTACACCTCGACCTTCTCGATCTACGACGAGGGCGACGCCGAGCGGCTGATGACCCAGGTGTGCCGCCAGCTCGACTACGACCCCAAGCGGCTGTCGGCCCGGTCCATGCGCCACGCCGTCAGCGGCTGGAAGGACCAGCTGGTCGGGCCGCAGGCGGCGGGCGACCGGGCGCTCGGCTGGTTCGAGAAGAAGGCCGCCGAGGCCTACCGGCTCTACCAGCAGAAGCTGGTCGAGTCGAACGCCATGGACTTCGACGACCTGATCCTCCAGACGGTGCGGCTCTACCAGGAGCACCCGGACGTGCTCGCCGAATGGCAGCAGCGGTTCCGGTACGTGCTCGTGGACGAGTTCCAGGACACCAACGTGGCCCAGTACGAGCTGCTCAAGCTGCTGGCGGCCGAGCACCGCAACCTGTCGGTGGTGGGCGACGGCGACCAGTCGATCTACGCCTTCCGGGGGGCCACGGTCCGCAACATCCTCGACTTCGAGGCCGACTATCCCGAGGCCAACGTCATCCTGCTGGAGCAGAACTACCGCTCCACCCAGACCATCCTGTCGGCGGCCAACGCGGTCATCGCCAACAACCTGGAGCGCAAGCCCAAGAACCTGTGGACGGCCTTCGGGCAGGGCAACCCGATCGTCCGCTACCAGGCCGAGAACGAGCA
Organism: Actinomycetota bacterium; assembly: GCA_035550755.1. GTDB lineage: Bacteria > Actinomycetota > CALGFH01 > CALGFH01 > CALGFH01 > CALGFH01. The sequence goes on from DASZON010000180.1 coordinate 19,316, forward strand.
CGACGAGGCCGCCTTCGTGGTCGAGGAGGTCGAGCGCCTCCACGACCAGGGCCTGGAGTACGCCAGGGTGGTCGTCTTCTACCGCACCAACGCCCAGTCCCGCGCCCTGGAGGAGGTGTTCGTCAAGGCCGGCCTGCCCTACAAGATCGTCGGCGGGGTCAAGTTCTACGACCGGCGCGAGGTCAAGGACCTGCTCGCCTACCTCAAGGCGACGGTGAACCCGCTGGACACGGTCAGCCTGCGCCGGGTCATGAACGTGCCCCGGCGCGGCATCGGCGACACCTCGGAGCGGGCCATCGACCGGTTCGCCACCGAGGAGGAGATCCCGTTCGGGGAGGCCCTTCGCCGGGCGGCCGAGATCCCCGGCCTCGGCGCCCGCCAGGCCCGGGGGGTGGCCGACTTCGTGGCCGTGCTCGACGAGCTGGCCGCCGGCGTCGCCGAGGGCCGCTCCCCGAGCGTGCTCGTCCAGGACGCCTGGACCCTGTCGGGGCTGATGCGGGAGCTCGAGGCAGACACCTCGATCGAGGGCCAGGGCCGGGTCGAGAACGTCCGCGAGCTCCAGTCGGCCGCCGAGGAGTACGAGCTCCGCGAGGGCCAGGAGGCCGAGCCGACCCTCCCCGGGTTCCTGGAGGCGATCGCCCTGGTCACCGACGCCGACCAGATCGAGTCGGCCGGCCAGTCGGTCACCCTGATGACCCTGCACACGGCCAAGGGCCTCGAGTACCCGGTGGTGTTCATCGTCGGGCTGGAGGAGAACGTCTTCCCCCACGTCCGCTCCATCGGCGAGCCCCGCGAGCTCGAGGAGGAGCGCCGCCTAGCCTATGTCGGCATCACCCGGGCCCGCGAGCGGCTCTACCTGACCAACGCCTGGAGCCGGACCCTGTTCGGGTCGACCAGCTACAACCTGCCCTCGCGGTTCCTCAAGGAGGTCCCCGAGGAGCTGGTCACGGTCGCCCCCGGCCAGTCCAGGCCGGCCGCCCGCTCCGGCCCGGCGAGCTGGGGCGACTCCAGCCCGGCGTTCGGGGCCGGCCGCAGCAGCTTCACCGCCCGGCCAGGGCCGCCGCCGGTGTCCTTCGACCGCCAGCCGACCCCGGCCGAGCGCCTGGCCGGCCGCCAGCGCGGCGCCCTCGACCTCGGCCTGGCCCCCGGCGACGAGGTCGTCCACCGCCAGTGGGGCCGCGGGGTGGTGGCCAGCGTCTCCGGCCAGGGCGAGCGGGCCATGGCCGAGGTCGACTTCCCCGGCCTTGGCCGCAAGCGCCTCCTGCTCCGCTACGCCCCGCTGACCCGGCCTTAGGGGGGTCGCCCATGCTGTCCACGCCGTTCACCGAGCTGGTCGGCTGCCGGCTGCCGTTGCAGCAGGCGCCGATGGGCGGGGTCACCACTCCCGAGCTGGTCGCGGCCGTGGCCGGGGCGGGCGGGGTCGGCATGGTCCCGGCCCAGATGCTCCCCGCCGAGTACCTGGCCGGGCTGCTGGACGACCTGGCCGGGCGCACCGACGGGGTGGTCGGGGTGACCTTCCTGCTGCCGTTCGGGGCCGACCCGGCCGCGGTCGAGGTCGCCGCCGCCCGGGCCCGGCTGGTCGACTTCTACTACGGCGACCCCGACCCCGAGCTGGTCGCCCGGGTCCACGAGGGCGGGGCGCTGGCCTCCTGGCAGGCCGGGTCGGCCGCCGAGGCGGTGGCCGCCGCCGACGCCGGCTGCGACCTGGTGGCCGTGCAGGGCGTGGAGGGCGGGGGCCGGATCCGCGGCCGGGTCGCCCTGCTGCCGCTGCTCGCCGAGGTCCTGGACGCGGTCGAGGTCCCGGTGGTGGCGGCCGGCGGGATCGCCACCGCCCGGGGGGTGGCGGCCTGCCTGGCCGCGGGCGCGTCCGCCGCCCGGGCCGGCACCCGGCTGCTGGCCACCGAGGAGTCGGGCGCCCACCCCCGGTACGTGGCCGCCCTGCTGGAGGCCGGGACCGAGGACACCGTGCTCACCGACGCCTTCTCGGTCATGTGGCCCCGGGGCCCCGAGCCCCACCGGACCCTGCGCTCGGCCCTCGAGGCGGCCGAGGCGTTCGATGGCGAGGTCGTGGGCGAGACCCGCATGGGCGCCAGCGCGTTTCCCGTCCCCCGGTTCGGGGTCCCCTGCCCCAACCGCGACACCACCGGCGAGATCGCCGCCATGGTCCATTACGCCGGCCAGAGCGTCGGCGCCACCACCAGGGTCCTCCCCGCCGCCCAGGTGATCCAGGAGCTGGCTGACGGCGCCGAGCGCCTCCTGCGCCGCTGGAGCTGACGCCCACCGACGGCACGCCGCCACGGCCCTCAGAGCCCCGTCGCGGGGGTCTGGCACCATCGGGGGATGCGCCTTCGGATCTATCTTGACGTGCTTCGTGTGCCCTCGGTGACCCGGCTGCTGCTGTCGGCGGTGGTCGGGCGGATGCCGACCGGGATGGCCGGGCTGGCGATCGTGCTGCTGGTGCGGGAGGCGGGCGGGTCGTACGCGGTGGCCGGGATGGTCGCTGGCGCCTACTCGGCGGCGCTGGCGGTGACCTCGCCGCTGCTGGGGCGGTTGGTCGACCGGGTCGGGCAGACCAGGGTGCTGGCCGGGTGTGCGGTGGCCAGCGCGCTCAGCTTCGGCGCCCTGGCCGCCGCCGGGCGCGGGGCGTCGCCGCTGGTCCTGGCCGGGCTGGCCGCCCTCGCCGGGGCGTCGATCCCGCCGGTGGGGGCGTGCATGCGGGCGCTGTGGTCGGAGGTGCTGGCCGACGACCGCCAGCTCCAGGCGGCGTTCGCGGTCGAGTCGACCGTGCAGGAGCTGATCTTCGTGGTCGGGCCGCCGCTGGTGGCGCTGCTGGCCGCCGCCGTCTCGCCGGCCGCGGCCGTGCTCGGGACGGCGGCCCTGCTGCTGCTCGGGGTCGGGGTGTTCGCCACCACCCCGGCGTCGCGGACCTGGCGGCCGGTGCGGCGGGCCGCCGACTGGGCCGGGGCCCTGCGCAGCCCCGGGATCCGGGCCGTGCTGGCCACGATCGTCCTGCTGGCCGCCGCCTTCGGCACGGTCGAGGTGACCGTGGTCGCCGGGGCCGAGCAGCTCGGCTCCCGCACCCTGGCCGGCCCGCTGCTCGCCCTGTGGGCGCTGGGGAGCATGGCCGGCGGCCTTGGCTTCGGCAGCCGCGCCTCGGCCCGCGGGCCCGAGCGGCGCATGGTCCCGCTGCTGCTGCTCGTCGTGGCCGGGATCGCCCTGCTCGCCGTGGCCGCCGGGATCGTCCAGCTGGCCGCCGGCATGGTCCTGGCCGGGCTCGGCATCGCCCCGGCCATCGCCTGCCTGTACCTGCTGGTCGACCGGCTCGCCCCCGCGGGCACGGTCACCGAGGCCTTCACCTGGGTCACGACCGCCTTCGCGACCGGGTTCGCCGCCGGCAACGCCCTCGGCGGCAACCTGGTCCACGGGGTCGGCACCGACCGGGCGTTCCTGGTCGCGGCCGGCGGCGTGGCCGCCGCCGCCCTGCTGGCCCGGGTGCGCCGGCCGGCCCTGGCCGCCGCCGCCCCGGCCGGAATGCCGGAGCCCGCCGGACGGTTGGGTCGAGCAGGATGATGAGCTACTACTGGCACGCCCGCCGGGACCCGCTGCCGCCCGGCACCAAGCTGTCGCGCGACCTGGTCCGGCGCGTCTGGGGGTTCGCCCGCGACTTCCGCTGGCAGATCGCCGGCTACCTGTTCCTGCTCGGCCTGTCGGCCGTGGCCGCGGTGATCCCCGCCCTGCTGGTCCGGGAGCTGCTCAACAAGGCCATCCCCCAGGGCAGCTTCACCCTGGTCAACCTGATCGGCCTGGCCGCGGTCGGGGTGGCGGTGGCCAACGCCGGGCTCGCCCTCGGCCAGCGGTTCCTGTCCTCGCGCATCGGCGAGGGGCTGATCTACCGGCTGCGCACCAGCCTGTTCGACCACGTGCAGCGCCAGCCGCTCGCCTTCTTCACCCACACCCAGACCGGTGCCCTCACCAGCCGCATGAACAACGACGTCATCGGCGCCCAGCGGGCCCTCACCGGGACCCTCGGGTCGGTCTTCTCCAACCTCATCAGCCTGGTCACGACCCTGATCACCATGTTCTTCCTGAACTGGCGCATCACCCTGATCGCGGTCGCCGTGCTGCCCCTGTTCCTGCTCCCGGCCCGGCGGGTTGGGCGCCGCCTCCAAGCCATCACCCGCGAGTCGATGCAGCTCAACGCGGCCATGAACACCACCATGAACGAGCGCTTCAACGTCGCCGGGGCGCTGCTGGTGATGCTGTTCGGCCGCCGCGACCGGGAGCTGGCCGGCTTCGCCGACAAGGCCGCC
>DASZON010000181.1:0-10175 GCA_035550755.1 Actinomycetota bacterium
CTCGGACGGCCGGCCCATCCTCGGCCTGGACTCGCGCGACCTGCTGGAGATCACCCTGGAGAGCGGCGAGGGCGCCTACCTGGTCCCGGCGCACGTGTGGACCCCGTGGTTCGCCGTGCTCGGGTCCAAGTCGGGGTTCGACCGGGTGGAGGACTGCTACGACGACCTCGCCGGCCACATCTTCGCCCTGGAGACGGGGCTGTCGGCCGACCCGTCGATGTGCTGGCGGGTGTCGGGGCTGGACCGCTACCGGCTGGTCAGCAATTCCGACGCCCACTCCCCGCCCGCCCTCGGCCGCGAGGCCACGATGCTGGACACCGACCTCGACTACTGGGCCATCCGCCGGGCCCTGGAGACCGGCCAGGGGTTCGAGGGCACCCTCGAGTTCTTCCCCGAGGAGGGCAAGTACCACGTCGACGGCCACCGCAAGTGCGGGGTCCGCATGGACCCCGCCGAGACCCGCCGCCGCGGCGGGCTCTGCCCGGCCTGTGGCAAGCCCCCCACGGTCGGCGTCCTCCACCGGGTCGAGGCCCTGGCCGACCGCCCCGCCGGCACCCGACCCGAGGGCGCCGCCGGGTTCCGCAACATTCTCCAGCTCCCCGAGCTGGTCGGCGAGGCCCTCGGCGTCGGCCCCAGGAGCAAGGCCGTGACCGCCGTGGTCACCGGCCTGGTCGACCGCCTCGGGCCCGAGCTCGACATTCTCGAACGGGTCCCGGTGGACGAGATCGCCAAGCTCGCCCCACCCCTTGTCGCCGAGGCCATCACCCGCGTCCGCCGCGGCGACGTCGTCTGGGAACCCGGCTACGACGGCGAGTACGGCACCATCCGCATCTTCGCCCCCGAGGAGCTCCGCTCCTCCCCGGTGACGGCGACCTTGTTCGAGCCCGCCCCGGCCGCCTCCCACCTGTTCGACCCACCCCCGGTTCCCGCGGTCACCCCGGCAGCCTCGGCCCAGGCCTCACCCTCGCCCTCGGGTGGGCGGGCCCCCGAACGGGAGGGTAGCCCGACCCAGGAACTGGTGCGCGCGGTGGTCCACACCCCCCAACTCCCCGGCCCTGGGCTCGGGGTTCTCGGGGGGCTGGATCCCGAGCAGCGGGTGGCGGCGGGGGCGGAGGCGGGGCCGCTGCTGGTGGTGGCGGGGCCGGGGACCGGGAAGACGCGGACCCTGACGCACCGGCTGGCGTACCTCGTTCGGGAGCGGGGGCTGGCGCCGGAGCGCTGCCTGGCGATCAGCTTCACGCGGCGGGCGTGCGGGGAGCTCCAGGAGCGGCTGGAGGGGCTGGTGCCCGGGGAGGCGGGGCGGGTGCTGGTGAGTACCTTCCACGGGCTGGGGCTGCGGATCCTGCGGGAGCAGCACGCGGCGCTCGGGCTCGGGCCCGGGTTCCGGGTGGCGGACGAGGCCGAGCGGCTGGAGCTGCTGACCGAGCTGCTCGGGTGTCCGGAGCGGGAGGCGCGGCGGCTGCTGCCGGAGCTGGTGCGGCGCAAGCGGGCCCGGGCTGCCCGGTGGCCCGGCCTGGACGCCGAGGCGTCCGAGGTCGCGGGACCCCTGGCCCGCTACGAGGCGGCCATGCGCAAGCTGGACCTCGTGGACCTGGACGACCTGCTGGCCCTGCCGGTGATGCTGCTGGCCGGTGACGAGGGCCTGGCGGGCCGGTACCGGGAGCGGTTCGGGTTCGTGGCCGTGGACGAGTACCAGGACGTGGACGAGCTCCAGTACCGGCTGCTGCGGCTGCTGACCACGCCCGAGGCCAACCTGTGCGCGATCGGCGACCCCGACCAGGCGATCTACGGGTTCCGGGGGGCCGACGTCGGCTTCTTCCTCAGGTTCACCCAGGACTTCCCCACCGCCAGGACCGTGCGCCTCACCCGCAACTACCGGTCGAGCCCGGCGATCGTCGCCGGGGCGCTGCAGGCGATCGCGCCCTCGACCCTGGTCGTGGGGCGGGAGCTGGCGGCCATGGGCAGCCGGGAGGCGCCGGCGCGGATCACCATCCACCAGGCGGCCAGCGACCTGGCCGAGGCCGAGTTCGTCGTCCAGACCGTCGACCGGCTGCTGGGCGGGGCCTCGTTCCTGTCCCTGGACTCGGGGCGGGCCGACGGCGGGGCCGAGCACGGGCTGTCGTTCGCGGATGTGGCCGTGCTGTACCGGACCGACGCCCAGTCGGGGCCGCTGGCCGAGGCGCTCGGCCGGGCCGGGATGCCGTTCCAGAAGCGGTCGCACGACCGGCTCGGCGACCACCCGGCCGTGCGGGCCCTGGTCCGGGCCCTGCGCGAGCGCCCGCCCGCCGGGGACCGCTCCCTCACCGCCCGCCTGGCCGCGGCCGCAGGGGCGGCCGGCGCCGCCGACGAGGACACCGTCGCCGAGGCGCTCGACCTGCTCGCCCCCCTGGCCGCCCGCTGCGGGGACGACCTGGACCGGTTCCTGGCCGAGCTGGCCCTGGGTGACGAGGTCGACACCTGGGACCCGAGGGCGGACAGGGTGTCGCTGCTCACCCTCCACGCCGCCAAGGGGCTGGAGTTCCCGGTGGTGTTCCTCACCGGCTGCGAGGACGGGCTGCTGCCCCTGGCCTTCGGCCCTCGGCCGACCCCGGCCGAGACGGCCGAGGAGCGGCGGCTGTTCTTCGTCGGCATGACCCGGGCCCGGTCGCACCTGTTCCTCAGCCACGCCCGCCGCCGCTCCTGGCGGGGGTCGGTCCGCGAGGCCGAGCCGTCGCCGTTCCTGGCCGACCTCCAGGCGGCCCTGCTCGACCACGCCGCCCTCCCGGCCCGGCGCCGGCCCCAGCCGCCGCCGGCCGACCAGCTGTCGCTGCTCTAGCGCCCGGCCGCCGCCGGGCGGGGGACCCGTGACTCGACCAGCTTGAACTTGCCGGCGGTGTCGCGTTCGTCCTGGAGGCTGTCGCGCAGCTCGACCTGGACCACGGGGCGGGCCGCGCCCTGGGCGCCGAGCCGTTCGGTCAGGCGGGTCCCGATCAGCGCCACCGCCGAGGCCGGGTCGGCGCCCGGGCGCAGGGCGGCCCGGACGTGGAGGCCGTCGTGGTCGTGGACCACCTTGTACTGGGTCAGGCCGGGGATGCCGGCCAGGGCGCCGCGCAGGGCCAGGGGGTGGATGGGGACCGTGCCCCCGGCGGCCGCCGCCAGGTGGAGGATGTCGTCGTTGCGGCCCTCGACGGCCCGCAGCAGCCGGAACGGGCGGCCGCAGGGGCAGGGCTCGGGGGCCATCGCCACCATGTCCGAGACCTCGTAGCGGAGCAGCGGCTGGGTCCGCGTGACCAGGTTGGTGACCAGCAGCTTGTGGCCGGTCTGGCCGGCGGGGACGGGCCGGCCACCCTCGTCGACGACCTCGACGACCGCCTGGTCCTCGAACAGGTGGATGCCGGTGTGGCGGTCGCAGTGGGAGCCGAGGATGCCGGCCTCGGTCATGGCGTAGAGCTCGAAGGAGCTGCTCCCCCAGGCGGCCCGGACGGCGTCGCGGAGCTCGCCGGTGTGGGTCTCGCCCGAGCTGGCGATGATCGCCGGGCGGATCCGCAGCCGCCCCTCCAGCTGCTCGGTGGCCAGCAGCCCCAGCACCGACCCGTAGGCGTAGAGGAACTCCGGCTGGTGGCGGTTCAGGGCCTCGACCATGGCCGCCGGCGGGGCCGTGGCCTCCAGCCGCAGGACCCGGTACAGGCCGAGGTCGATGCTGGTCGCCATCCGGTAGGTCATGTGCAGGGGCCGGGCGGCGGCGATGGAGGCGACCCGGACCCGCCGTGGCAGCCGCGGCCGCAGCCCGACGTAGTGGTTCCAGCGGAAGAACCCGGCCAGGTAGGTGCGCCACTCGTCGCGGTCGGCCACGAACACGCCCTTGCGGCCGGTGCTGCCGCCGGTGGCCATGGCCCGGTAGCGGCCCAGCAGCAGCTCGTCGCGGTCCAGGCCGTCCAGGTGGGCCTCGACCGCCGCCAGGGTCAGCCGCGGGTCGGTGACCAGCTCGTCGAAATGGTCCATCACCGTGGCCTTGTCGACCACCGGCAGGCGGTCCAGGTCGACCGGGTCGCCGACGTCCAGGCCAGCGTAGCGCTCCCGGTAGAAGCGGGATTCGGTGACGGCGTGGCCGACGACCTCGGCGAGCCGCCGGCGCTGGAACGCCCGGAGCTCGTCCGGGGTCCAGCGGTCGTGGGCGATCAGCTCGCGGGCCAGGCGCATCGCCCCGGCCAGGTCCGCCAGCCGCCGTGCCTGGTCGGTCGGTGCCATCTCAGGTCCTCTCCTCGGTGGCCGGACCGCTGGCGGCGGCGCCGCGCAGGAAGGCCACGGCCATGGTCGACAACAGCCCCTCGGGCACCCGGCCGGGGTCGGCCAGGCGCTCCAGGGCGACCCCGTTGCCCATGGCCACCACCGCCCTGGCCAGCACCTCCGGGGCCATCGGGAGCGGCAGCCCGAGGCGGGCGTAATCGGCCTCGATGAGGCCGGCGTAGGCGGTGACCAGGCGCTCGTGGCGGGCGCCGAACTCGCGCCGCAGGCGCTCGTCGCGGGCCGCGTGCGACCAGAACTCGAGCACCAGCGGGAACCAGTCGCGCTCGCGCTCCAGCAGGTCCATGCGCCGGCCGGCCAGCAGCTCGGCGTGGGCCCCGAGCGGCTGGTCGAGGGTCGCCACCTTGGCGACGTCGGCCACGATCCGGTCGATGTGCTCGTCCAGGATGGCCAGGAAGAGGTCAGCCTTGCTGCCGAAGCGCGAGTAGACGGCGCCGATGGTGAAGCCGGCCTCCTCGGCCACCAGCTCCAGCGAGGCGGCGTGGAACCCGCGGCGCAGGAACAGCTGGCGGGCCGAGGCCATCAGCTGCGCCCTGGTCTGGGCGCTCTTCTCGGCTCGGGTGAGCCGCTGCCGTGTCATAGTGACGCTATAGTAATAGCGTCACTATCAAAGTCAAGAGGGACGGGCGCGGTGGCTAGTCGCCCCACTCCCAGGGGAAGACCGGCGTGTTCACGGTGCCGCCCTGGTTGTTGAGGATGACCCCGAGCAGCACGAACATCATGATCACGGCGGCGAAGCCCACGATCGCCAGCTGCAGGCGGACCGAGCGCCAGATGAGCGCCTTGTCGGCGCGCTCGGGCGACCCGGCCCGGTGGCCGGTCGCCTTCCACAGCTCGCGCGGAGTCACGGCCGCGTACGCCAGGCCGCGGCGGCGCTTGAACTCCGCCTGGTCGATCTCGCCGGCGGCCAGCGCCCGCTGGAGCAGCCGGTCGGCGTCGTGCTTGTCCTGCAAGGAGATGAGCTTGGGTTCGTCGTCCTGGGGGGCGGCCGGATCCCGCCGCTTCGTCATGGCAACCTCCCTCCCGCCCGTCCGGCCCCCCGATGATGCGGTACCGGGCGCGCCCTGCCAATCAGGTTCCTGACACCTCCCGGCGGAGGTGCGACGATGCCGGCCACCGTCCCTCGACGAAAGGCAGCGCATGGGCAAGAGCTCCAAGCCAGCCGCTCGGATATCGGACCTGCTGCGGGTCCCGGCCGGGCCGGTCGACCTGAGCGCGCTCGACACCCGCGCCACCCCCGGCTTCGACGGCGGCAAGTCGGCCGGCAAGGCCGCTCTGGCCGCGCTCGGCGACCGGCTGTCCGACCTCCAGGAACGGCTCCACGCCGAGGGGGTCAAGGGCGGGACGCCCAGCCTGCTGCTGGTCCTCCAGGGCATGGACACCTCGGGCAAGGGCGGGCTGCTGCGCCACGTCATCGGCCAGGTCGACCCCCAGGGCTGCGAGATCGCCACCTTCAAGGCCCCGACCCGCGAGGAGCTGTCCCACGACTTCCTGTGGCGGATCCGGCGGCGGCTGCCCGGGCCGGGCAAGCTGGGGGTGTTCGACCGCTCTCACTACGAGGACGTGCTCGTGGTCCGCGTCCACGACCTGGTCCCGCGGTCAACTTGGAGCCGGCGCTACGCCACCATCAACCGCTTCGAGGCCGGGCTGGCGCGCCGCAACCTCCGCGTGGTCAAGGTGTTCCTGCACGTTTCCAAGGAGGAGCAGCGCCAGCGGCTGCTAGCCCGGCTCGACGACCCGACCAAGCACTGGAAGTTCAACCCCCACGACGTCGACGAGCGCGCCTGGTGGACCGACTACCAGCAGGCCTACGAGGCCGCCCTGGAGCGCTGCAACACCGACCACACCCCCTGGTACCGGGTCCCGGCCGACCGCAAGTGGTACCGCAACTGGGCCGTGGCCAGCCTGCTGGTCGAGCAGCTGGAGGACATGACGCTGACCTGGCCCAAGGCCGACTTCGACGTCGAGGAGCAGCGGGCCCGGCTACTCGCCGACGCCTGACGCCGACCCGGCCGCTGGCGCCGGGGGCCACAGCCGCAGCACGCACCAGACGACCTTGCCGCCCTCGGGCCGCGGCCGGACACCCCAGGAGCTGGCCAGGTCCTCGACCAGCCGGAGGCCGCGGCCGGTCTCGCCCTCGGGGTCGGGAGGGACCAGCCACAGCAGCCGTGGGCTCTGGTCGTGGACGCTGATGGTCAGCAGGTCGCCGCGGAGCTCCAGCAGCAGCCGCAGCGGCGTGCGGGCGTGGACGACGGCGTTGGTGACCAGCTCGTCGGCGAGCAGCTCGGCCCGGTCGATCGCCTCCTGGCCGGACAGGGCTGGCCGCCAGTAGTCGAGCAGGTCGTGCACGTAGGCCCTGGCGGCGGCCGGGGCGGTCGCCGTCGGGGTCAGGAGGAGCTGGTCGCGCAGGTACGGCGGACGGGCGGCGACCCGGTCGAGGGCCTCCTCCAGGGTGTCGCACAGCGGCAGGAACCGGCCCACGGCGAGCTGCTCCAGGACCCTGGCCACCTCGGGCCGGGCCCCGCAGAGCAGGAAGCTGGTCGCCGGCCAGTCGGTGGTCGGGTGCTTGGCCACGGTCGAGAACACCGTGGCGCACACCGGGTCGACGGAGTCGACGCCGCTGAGGTCGCAGATGATCCCGTAGGGCCGCTCGGCCAGGTCCTTCAGCAGGGTCCGCTGGACCTGCGGGGCGGTCAGCATGGTGATCGGGCCGTCCAGGTGCACCACGACGCAGCCGTCGCGCATGGAATGGCGGATCTCCATCCGACCTCCCCCGCGTCCTGGTCCCCGCGGCCGGATCCCAGGGTACTCCCCCGGCCACGCCCGGCTCCCGTCGCCGGCGTCAGGCCGGGGCCGCCAGCAGGGCCTCGGCCTCCACGGTGAGGGCGCGAGCGCCGACCGAGCGGTAGAAGTCGAGCGCCCTGGCCAGGTGGGGACGGGCCTGCGACGGGTGCCCGGCGGCGGTGAGCAGGGCGGCGGCGCGGAGGCGGGCCAGGGCCTCGTCGGGGAGGGAGCCCATCCGGGCGTAGACGGCGGCCGCCCGCTCGGGGTCGCCCTCGGCGATAGCCAGGGCGCCCTCCAGCCACGGGGTGGGCTCCAGGCCGGCCAGGAGGCCGGCCAGCTCGGGGCCGCGCCCCAGGCGGGCCAGGGCGTCGGTGATGTCGGCCGACCAGTCGGCGGTCATCCCGGCGTCCTCCTGGTCGCGGATGAGGGTGAGCAGCTCGGCCGCCGTGGCCTCGGCGGCCGGGACCTGGCCGTCGGCCAGCAGGACGCAGATCCGCAGGCCCAGTGTCTCGTGCAGCCCGACCAGGTCCTCCGCCTCGGCGACCAGGGCCGCGGCGGCGTCGGCGTCGGCCAGGGCGCCGGCCAGGTCGCCGCGGGCCAGCCGCACCCGGCCCCGGACCACCCGGCAGGTGGACTCCATGTAGTGGGGGCTGCCCGCCTCGACCTCGGCGATCCAGGCGTCGGCCAGGGCCAGGGCGTCGTCCCAGCGGCCCTGGAGGTAGCGGTCCCAGGCGTCCTCGACGCCGAGGTAGCGGAGCTGGCTGGCGTGGCCGAAGCGCTCGGCGAGGCGCCGGGCCTCGGCGTGCAGCTCGACGGCGCGCCGCAGGTCCCCGAACCCGGCCCGGGTGGTGGCCAGGTTGGCCACGATCGTGCAGGCGGCGGGCGAGTTGGCCCGGACGGCGATGGCGGCTGCCCGCTCGAGGTCGTCGACCCCGCCGCGGTCGCCGCGGTCGAGCCGGCCGGCCCCGATCCACTGGAGGGCCTCGGCCCGGAGGCCGTCCAGGTCGAGGGCGTCGGCGATGGCGAACGCCGCCCGGCCGGCCTCGACGGCCTCGGCGCTCTCGCCGCCGATGATGTGGGCGCCGGCCAGCTGGGCCAGGACGAACCCCTTGGACGGGGAGGCCGGCGCGCCGGCCAGCAGGGCCGCCGCCTCGCGCAGGTGCCGCATGCCCTCCTGGCCGTGGCCCTGGCGGCGCAGCAGCCGGCCGAGCAGGGCCATGGCCTCAGCCGCCCGTTCCCGGTCGCCCGCCGCACCCAGGGCGTCGGCGGCCTCGGCGAGCAGCTCGGTCCCGGCCAGCTCGGCGTGCATGCGGGCCTGGCCGAGGCCGAACAGCCACCGGGGGCGGGCCGGGTCGCCGGGCTCGGCCAGCTCCAGGGCGGCGGCGTAGAAGCGGGCCGCGGCGTCGAAGGCGTGCAGGGCGGTGGCCCGGTCCCCGGCCTCCCCGAGCGCGACCCGGGCCCGCCCGGCCAGCCTGGCCGGGTCCTCCCGGCGGGCTGCCCGGGCGAACTCCAGCGCCCGCGAGTAGTGGTGGGCGAGCAGCTCGGCCCGGTCCTCGGCCCGGTCCGGGGTGAGCGAGGCGATCCACTCGGCCGCCCGGCGGTGCTTGTCGGCCCGGGCGGCGCGGGGGATCTGGCGGTAGGCGACGTCGCGGAGCAGGACGTGGCGGAAGCTGTACTGGGACTCGCCGGCCACCGCCGAGCGGCGCTCGGCCCGCAGGAAGTCGCGCGCCTCCAGGACCTGCAGGTGGTCCCGGACGGCCTCGGCGGGCCGGCCGGCCAGGGCGGCCAGGGCGCCTAGCCAGACCACCGTCCCGACCACGGCCGCGTCGGCCAGGACGGCCTTCTCCTCCGCCCCGAGGGCGTCGACCCGGGCGGCGATCAGGCCCTGGACCGTCTCGGGCAAGGGGAGGGCGTCGGCCTCGACGGCCCGCCCCGGCCTCCTGGTGTCCAGTAGGCCCCGGTCGGTGAGCATGCGGACGTACTCCTCGGCGTACAGCGGGTTGCCGCCGGCCCGCTCCAGCAGCGCCGCCTGGAGCTCGGCCGGGAGCACGCTGGTGTCGAGCAGGGCGGCCAGCAGCCGGGCGGTGTCGTGCTCGCCGAGCGGCCCCACTTGGACGAGGTCGGCGTTGGGCCGGGCGCCCCAACCGGGCCGGCGGGCCAGCAGCTCGGGCCGGGCGGCCGCGACCACCAGCAAGGGCACGTCCCCGGACCAGTCGAGCAGGTGCTCGACGAAGTCCAGGAGGGCGTCGTCGGCCCAGTGCAGGTCCTCGAACACGAGCACGGTGGGGCCCTGGGCGGCCAGCGCCTCCAGCAGCCGCCGCCAGGCCGCGAACGCCTCGTGCTGGCGGTCCAGGCCGACCCCGCCGGCGTCGCCGGCCAGGCCGACCAGGGGCCGCAGGTGCCCCTCGACCCAGCGGGCCTCGGCGGGGTCGGCCAGCAGGCCGGCGGCCATGGCGGCCAGCTTGGCCCGGGTGGCGCCGGCGTCGTCGCTCTCCAGGATCCCGGCCTGGGCCTTGATCATCTCGCCGAGGGCCCAGAAGGTCACGCCCTCGCCGTAGGGCAGGGAGCGACCCTGGCGCCAGGTGGTCAGCTCCGCCTCGGCGTCGACGGCGGCCAGCAGCTCGGCGACCAGCCGGCTCTTGCCGATCCCGGGGGCACCGACGAGGGTGACCTGCCGGGGGGAACGGTCGGCGCGCACCCGGGCCAGGGCGTCGCCGAGCCGCCCCAGCTCGGCCTCGCGCCCGATCAGCGGGGTGCGGCCGCGCGGGCCCACGTCGACCCCGAGGCGGGCGATCGGCTCCACCGCCTCCCAGACCGGGAGGGGCTCGGCCTTGCCCTTGGCCACCACCGACCCGGCCGAGCGGTAGGCGATGGCCCGCCGGGTGGCCCGCCAGGTCGTCTCGCCGACCAGCACGCCGCCGGCCGGGGCCAGCCCCTCCAGCCGGGCGGCGGTGTTGACCACGTCGCCGACCACGGCCTCGCTCTCGCGGTCGCCGAGCACGACCACCGCCTCGCCGGTCATGACCCCGACCCGGATCCGGAGGTCGAGCCCGGGGTCGGTCTGGTTCAGCTCGGTGACGGCATGGAGCATCTCGAGGGCGGCCCGG
>DASZON010000182.1:0-2507 GCA_035550755.1 Actinomycetota bacterium
GGATGTTGACGTTGTCGAGCAGGGTCTGGGGCCGGCCCCGCTGCACGAACTCCTTCACCAGCTTGGCGATCAGGTAGATGCTGCCGGCGGCCAGGACCGCGTCCAGGGCCAGGCGCAGCCGCCGGGTGGCCAGGGCCAGGACGGCCACCAGGGGCACGGCCCCGATCACCCCCAGCTGCATGACCAGCCACACCCCGGGCCAGGTCCAGCCGGGCAGGGACAGCTCGTTGACCACCCGGAACAGGGCCGCCTCGCGGTCGCCGATGAACTCCTTGTGGATGGCGGTGGTGGTCACGGCCAGGATGCCGGTGCCGAGCACCACCCGGACCAGGTCGCTGGGGTGGCGGCGGTAGCCGGGCCGGGGCAGCCAGGCCATCAGGCCACCTCCCGGGTGTCGGTGGGGGCGGCGGCCGCGGCCTCGGCGGCCGGGTCGGGGTCGCGGGCCGGGACGCCCAGCAGCAGCCGGACCAGGGCGCCGACGGCCAGCCCGAGGGCGGCCCCGCCGACCATGTCCAGGGGCAGGTGGGCGCCGACGTACATGCGGGTGAGGAAGACCGCGGCCACCGCCGCCCCGGCCGCCCAGCGGCCCCAGCGGGGCAGCCACGGCCAGGCGACATAGGCCAGGGCGGTGACCACGGCGATGTGGCCGGAGACGAACCCGAGCCCGTGGGGGGCGGCCCCGCGGACGATCACGTCGTCGAGGACGTCGCTGGGCCGGCCCCGCTCCACGAACCGCTTGACCACCTTGGCCAGCGCGTACACCCCGGCCCCGGCCAGGGCGAGCCCGGCGGCCAGGCGCCAGCGCCGGAAGGCGAGGGCGGTCAGCACGGCCGCGGGCACGACCAGGAGGTTGCCGAGCTGCATGGGCGCCCAGACGATCGGGAAGGGCACGCTGGGGAGGTCGTTGATGAGCCGGAAGGCGTCGGCCTCCAGGGGCTCGACCCGGTGGGCGTGGACCGGCTGGGCGCAGGCCAGCAGGACCAGGGTCCCGACGACCAGCCAGATGAGGTCGGCCGGCCGGCGCTCGATACGCCGCCCCCCTCGACCCCCCCGGCTCATGGCTGGGCGGCTCGGGTGGCGCCGGCCTCACCGGCCGGCTCGGTGAGGGTCTGCTTGCGCCACCACAGCAGGCAGACGACCCCGACCAGGACGGGCAGGCCCCAGGTGAGGGCCCGGTAGACGAGCACGGCGGCGACGACCTCGGGCTTGTCACCGCCGGCGGCGACCAGGCCGGTGATCAGGACCGCCTCCACCACCCCGGCCCCGCCGGGGGTGACGGGCACGGCGGTGGCCAGGCGGGCGAAGGCGAACACGGCCAGGACCTCGGCCCAGCCGACCTCGGCGTCGCTGATGCCGACGTCGCGCAGGCAGACCAGCAGCACCAGGTAGAGCGACAGGTGACTGACCACGGTGGCCGCCGTGATCGGGAACCAGCCGTGCTCCAGCAGGTCGACGGTGCGGTTGCGGAACTTGACGGTGGCGAGCTCCCAGCCCTGGACCGGGGGCCGCCGGATCAGGGCCAGCAGCTTGGAGACGACCCGGCCGGCCAGGATCCCGACCCGCTCGGCCATGTGCTCGCTGCGCAGCATCCGGGCGAAGATCACGATGGCGGCGACCAGGCCGCCGATGCCGACGGCGGCGGCGGTGATCCGGGCGGCGCTGGCATTGCCCTGGAGGGCGACCAGGGCCAGGGCGAGCACGGGGATGGCCAGCTTGGCGAAGGCGTTCCAGACGCCGGACACGAGCACGGCGATGGTGGTCCGGCCGCGCGAGAACCCCCAGCTCCCGAGCATGGCGTAGGTCATGCCGATGCCGACCGCCGAGCCCGCGGGCACGGTGTTGGTGATCGCGGTGGTGGCCTGGGTCATGATCATGGCCCGGCCGAAGGTCAGCCCGGGTGTGACCGTCATCCACACGAAGGCGTAGGTGACCAGGTTCCAGGCGGCGATGGCGAGCAGGCCGGCCAGCTCGATCCAGGTCATCGCCGTGATCGCCGCCCACACGTCGGCCAGGGAGATGTCCTTCAGCAGGTACCAGAAGATGACGACGATCAGCGCCAGCGCGAGCACGATCCGCGCCGCCATCCTCGTCCGGGAGGAGTGCTTGACGGTGCCGTCCGCCGCCTGCTCGGTCATCCACGCTCCTCCTGCTTGCCCTCCCAAGGGCACAAGCATCGGCCCTGCCGCTCCCCCAGGGCAAGAGGCAGGCTAGCTCCTATCCGGCAGCCGTCGTACCGGCGACATCGCCGGGAACGGGTTGTGCCGCGAGGTAGCATCGGGGCGACATGGAGCCCTCGACGCCTCCGGACCGGCCGCGGCCGGCGGAGCTGTTCCGCCGGGGGGCGCTGGTCAGCCTGGGCGCCGCCACCACCGTGATCGGCCTGTACTCGCTGTACACGGTCAGGGCGATCCTCGTGCGGATCCTGATCGCGCTGTTCATCGCCGTCAGCCTCGACCCGGCGGTGCGGGCCCTGGAGCGGCGCGGGATGCGCCGCGGGTTCGCCGTCA
>DASZON010000183.1:0-4241 GCA_035550755.1 Actinomycetota bacterium
GCTGCGCTTCGAGGTCGTCGGCCGCGACGCGCTGTCCGACCTGGCGGTGATCCGGGCGAGCGGGGCCGACCTGGAGCCGGTGTCCCTGGGGAACGCCGACCGGCTCCGGGTCGGCCAGCTCGTCGTGGCCGTCGGCAACCCGATGGGGCTGGCCGGCTCGGTCACGGCCGGGGTGGTGAGCGCGCTCGGCCGCTCCTTCCCGACCAGTGACGGGCGGGCCAGCCGGCTGGTCGAGAACGTGATCCAGACCGACGCCGCCCTCAACCCCGGCAACTCCGGCGGCGCCCTGGTCGACGGCCGCGGCCACATGGTCGGGGTCAGCACCGCCGTCGCCGGGATCGGGCTCGGGCTGGCTGTGCCCGTCAACGCCACCACCCGGCGGATCATCGCCGCCCTGATGCGCGAGGGCCGCTTCCGGCGGGCCTTCATCGGCATCGCCGGCGGCCGCCGGCCCCTGCCCCCGCGGGTCGCCTCGGCCCTCGACCGCGAGGCCGGGGTCGAGGTCGTCCAGGTGGTCGAGGGCAGCCCGGCAGCCCGGGCCGGCCTGCGCAACGAGGACCTGATCATCGACGTCGACGGGGTCGCCGTGACCGACGCCGGCGACCTCCAGCGCCTCATGGTCAGCGAGCGCATCGGCCGTTCCCTGCCCGTCCGCGCCTTCCGCGGCGGCGAGCTGCTCGAGCTCACGGTGGTCCCGATGGAGCTGGGCCGCTAGCAGCCGGGTCGGCGGGCGCGGCTCGGGCGCGCCCGCCGGGCGGGCCAATTCCTTGAGTCCGGCGCCTGGGTGCCGATCAGGTGTGCAGACCTGATCACCCTGCTTGGCCAGTTCACGGGAGCACCGGTGCGCGCGACGCTGTGGCGGATCCACCTGGGCGGCGGCTGCCTGCTCGCCCTTGCCTATGTGTACCTGCCGCGGCCGGCGCCGCGGGTGGGGTCGCTGGTCGTGCTCTGCCTGGTCACGATCGCGGCCACCCTGGCCTCGGTCCGGCTGTGGAAGCCCGCCCGGCGGCTGCCGTTCCAGCTGTTCGCGGCCGGGGAGGCCGTCGGCTTCGTGGCCGGGTCCCTCGGCTCGTCGGCCGCGGTCACCCGGGCCGGGGGCAGCGTGGCCGCGGCCGCCCTGACCATGGTCGCCTACATGATCGGCATCGCCGGCTACGCGGTGCTGATCCGGGCCCGCAGCCCCGGCCGGGACCGGTCCAGCCTGATCGACGCCACCGTGATCTCGACCGGGGTCGGCATGCTGGCCTGGGTGTTCCTGGCCTCGCCGTACTCGGTCGACGCCTCCCTGCCCCTGGTCGAGCGGGTCCTGTCGATGCTGTATGTCGTCTTCGACGTGCTGGTGCTGGCCCTGGTCATCCGGTTGGCGGTCGGCGGCGGGGACCGGAGCCGGGCCTTTCTGCTGATGACCGCCGGCTGGCTGGTGCTGGTCGCCGCCGACGTCGGCCGGGCGGTCCTGGTGCTGCTCGGCACCTACGACCCCTCCAGCCCGGTCGAGGCCGGCTGGCTGGTCGCCTACGCCCTGTGGGGCGCCGCCGTGCTCGACCCCTCGGTGGCCACCCTCACCGACCCGGTCCCGGCGGCGCGCAGCGGCCTGACCCGGGTCCGGCTGGCCTGCCTGGCCACGGCGTCCCTGATGGCCCCGGCCATCCTGGCCATCCAGGCCCTGCGTGACCAGCGCATCGACATCCCGGTGATCGTGGCCGGCTGTGCGTTGCTGTTCCTGCTGGTGCTGGTCCGCATGGCCGGCCTGGTCCGCGAGAACGAGGCCACCGTGCGCGAGCTCCGCGGTACCGAGGGGGTGCTGCGGGCCTCGCTCAGCGAGCGCGACGCCCTGGCCGCCCAGCTCGAGCACCAGGCCTTCCACGACAACCTCACCGACCTGGCCAACCGGGCCCTGTTCAACGACCGGGTCCGCCACGCCCTGGCCAGGTCGCGCCGCGACGGCGGCGGCCTGGCCGTGCTCTTCGTCGACCTGGACGACTTCAAGGTGGTCAACGACAGCCTCGGCCACGGCGCCGGCGACCGGCTGCTCCGCGAGGTCGCGGCCCGGCTGCGCAGCTGCCTGCGCGAGCACGACACCGTCGGCCGGCTCGGCGGCGACGAGTTCGCCATCCTGGCCGAGGACACCGACCTGGCCACCGCCCGCCGGCTCGCCGAGCGGGTCCTGGTCACCCTGGGCGCCCCCTTCCCCCTGGTCGGCGGGCAGATGACCATCCGGGCCAGCATCGGCATCGCCGTCGACGAGCACAACGCGCTGGACGAGACCCAGCTGCTGCGCAACGCCGACATCGCCATGTACGCCGCCAAGAGCCGCGGCAAGGGCGCCTACGAGGTGTTCCAGGGCTCGATGCTGCGCTCGGTGCGCGACCGCCACGACGTGCAGGCGGCCCTGGAGGGGGCGATCGAGCGCCGCGAGCTGGTGGTCCACTACCAGCCGATCGTCGACCTCCACAACGGCCGCGTAGCCGGCGCCGAGGCCCTGGTCCGCTGGCCCCGCCCGGACCGGGGGCTGGTCCCCCCGGCCGAGTTCATCCCCCTCGCCGAGGAGACCGGCCTGGTGGTCGAGCTCGACCGGTTCGTGCTGCGGCAGGCCTGCCGCCAGATGGCCGGTTGGACCGCCCAGGCCGGCCCCCTGCTCCTCCACGTGAACCTCTCGGCCCACCACCTGCTCCGCAGCGACCTGGCCGGCAACGTCGCCGCCGCCCTAGGCGACTCCGGCCTGGCCCCCGAGTGCCTGGCCCTCGAGATCACCGAGAGCGTCCTCATGCACGACCTGGAGGTCGCCATCGTCCGCCTCCACGAGCTCAAGGGCCTCGGGGTCCACCTGGCCATCGACGACTTCGGCACCGGCTACTCCTCGCTCGCCTACCTGCGCCAGATGCCGATCGACGCCGTCAAGATCGACAAGTCGTTCGTGGACGGCGTCGCCGGCGGGCCCGAGGAGTCGGCGGTCGCCCGGGCCATCATCGCCCTGGCCGGCACCCTGCACCTGGACACCGTCGCCGAGGGCGTCGAGCACGCCGAGCAGGCGACCGCCCTCGCCGAGCTCGGCTGCCACCTCGCCCAGGGGTACCATTTCTCCCGCCCGGTCCCCGCGGCGGACATGGCCCGCCTGGCCCTGGACCAGCCCCCGGCCGACCAGCCGGTCGCCCGCCTCAGCCACCCGGCCTGACCCACGCGGGATGCCGGGCCTGAGCCGCCCGGCGCAGGGCAGCCCGGCAAGGCCCCAAGCGGTGGCGAGAGCCCCGGCCGGGAGGGTAGCCGAGGAGCCACAAGGGTGCCGGGGCCATCCACAACCCCCCTCAGCCCCGACGTGGCATGCTCGGCCGATGGCAGCGGCGACCCTGGGGACCCGGGAACGGCGGCGGCTGGGGCCGCTCGCCGGCGCCCTCGCCCGGGCCCGGCGGGACCGCACCGGGCCGCCGCGGCTGGAACCCGTCGGCGGACCGCTGCCCCGGGTCGCCAGGGCCGGCCTGCTGGCCGGGACCTTCAACCCCTTCACGCGGGCCCATGCGGCGCTGGCGGTGGCCGGGCGGCGGGCCGGATGTGACCTCGTCGTGCTGGCCATGGCCCCGGTGAGCCTGGCCAAGGAGGGGGTGGAGCGGGCCCATCCGGTCGACCGGCTGGACTGGGTGGCGTCGTGGGCGCGGCGGCATCCCTGGGCAGCGGTGGCGGCGGCCAGCCACCCGCTGCTGGTGGACATGGCCGAGGCCCTCGGCCGGGCCACCGGCGGGGAGGTCGCGCTGCTGCTCGGGGCCGACAAGGCGGCCCAGCTGGTGCAGCCCCACTGGTACGACGACCCGACCGCCGCCCTGCGGCGCCTGGAACGGGCGGCCACCCTGCTGGTCGCCGAGCGAGCCGGCCACGACCCACCGGGCCTCGGCCTGCGGGCCGAGGCCCTGCCCACCCCCGCCTGGGTGCCCGAACGCTCGGCCACCCAGGCCCGGGAGGCCGCCGCCCGTGGGCTGCCCCTCGGCGACCTGCTCCCGGCCGTGGTCGCCGCCGGGGTCGAGCGGACCGGCGCCTACGACCCCGGCGACGGCTACCTGGTAAGGATCCGGGCCCTGGAGACGCTAACCACCGGAGAGAGCTAGGCTTCGCCCCGAAGCCCCTGACCGCCGGAGGTAGCTCCCATGGCCGTCCGCGACGTGGAGTTCGTGATCATCGGCGGCGGGGTCGCCGCCGGCAAGGCGGCCGAGGGCCTCCGGGCGGCCGGGGGCGAGGGCGCGGCCGTGGTCGTG
>DASZON010000184.1:0-19018 GCA_035550755.1 Actinomycetota bacterium
GGGCGGCGGGGCGGCGCGGCCGCTGCGGGTCGCGACCCGCGGGGCGGTTGTGCTGGTGCTCTGGACCGGCCGGGCGGGCGGGCCGGCGGTGGTCGCCGACCCCGACGGCCACGTGGTCGCGCGCGTTCCCGGCGCGACCGACCTGGAGCTGGCGGCGGACGGGACGCTGGTGGTGGCCGCCGGCCCAGGGCAGGACCTCCGCCGCTTCGGGCCGGCGGGCGCCGGCGCGACCAGGGGCTGGGTGGAGCTGCCGCCGCTGGCCGCTCCCGGCTTCGACGGCGGCGCGCTGGCCCTCGCTCCGGGCGGGCGGCTGGCCTTCACGACCCATTCCGGGTACGGCTGGACCCCCGGGGTGCGGGCCGACCACGCCACCGTCGGCGAGGTCGTCGGCTACCGGCTGGACGCGGGCGCCTACCGGACCCGTTGGGGCCGGGTCTTCGTCGACGCCTGCCTGCCGCCTGGGACGACGGTCCGCGTGCACACCCTCACCAGCGACGACGACGAGGTCCCGGGCCCGGTGGCCTGGTATCCGGCCGACCGGACCGGCCCCGTCCGGGCGCCCGAGCTGACCCCGTCCCTGCCGCCCGCCACCGACCTGGCCGACCTGCGCCGGCGGGTCGAGGCCGACCCGGCCGCCGGGCGGCTGTTCCTCCGCCCCTCCGGTCCGGAGCGGGCGTGGGCGCCGCCCGACCCCGACGGACTGGCGACCTACGAGACGCCGGTCACGGCCCCGCCCGGCCGGTACCTGTGGCTGGTGCTGCAGCTGACCGGTAACGGCCAGGCCACCCCCCGGGTCCGGGAGATCCGGGTGGAGCGGCCGGGTCACCGGCTGGCCACCGCCATGCCCCGGGCGTGGTCGGCCCGGGAATCCGACGCCGCCTTCCTGCAGCGCTTCCTGGCCCCCGCCGAGGGGCTGCTACACGAGCTGGACGAGCGGGCGGCGCTGCGGGCGCTGCTGCTGGACCCGGGCATCGCCCCCCGGGACCTGCTGCCGTGGCTGGCCGGGCTGATCGGCCTGGTCCTGGACGCCCGCTGGCCCGAGCCGGCGCGGCGGGAGCTGCTGCGCCAGGCCTATGACCTGTACCGGATCCGCGGCACCCAGGCTGGCCTCGAGCGCCTGCTCGGGCTGTACCTGACGGTGCCGTTCGCGGTCGTCGAGAGCTGGCGGTTGCGCGGGCTCGCCGGCGCGGTGCTCGGCGCCCCGCCGGCCCCGCCCCCGGCACCCGCCGTGGGCGGGCCGGGCGCGGCCGGGGCCCTGGGCCGCTTCGCCGTCGGCGGTGTCCGGCCTGGCGAGGACGGCTACACCGTGACCGCGCACCGGTTCGTGGTGCTTGTCTGCGCTGAGCTGAGCGACGAGCAGCGGGACGTGGTCGAGGGCCTGCTGTCGCGCCACAAGCCCGCCCACACCCTGGTCGAGCTGTGCGAGCTGGGCCTCGGCATGCGGGTCGGCCGGCACCTGCACCTGGGCTTGAGCTCGGTTGTGGGGCCGGGCGCCGGCTGGGCCGGGACGGTGGTCGGCCAGGTGCTGGTCGGCGCCGACGGCGTGCTCGGGCTCCCGTCCGCCGGGTCGCGGGTGGGGACCGCGCCGGCGGAGGCGGTGCGGGTCGGATGAGCGTGGCCGGCCTCGACGTCGACATCCTGTCGGCCACCCTGCACCTGCCGGCCGACATCCCGGCCGGCGGTCCCGACGAGCCCTTGGACGCCGCCGGCGCGGGTCGTTGGCTGGACCGGCTCCAGGCGGGACTGGCCACCACCGGCCTGGCCCGGGCGATGGCCACTGCCAACCTGCCCCCGGGACGCTGGTACCTGCGGCGGGTCGACCTGCCGGTGCGCCTGGAGGTAGGCCGGCCAGAGATCGCGCTGGTCACCGACTGGGCCGAGCAGCTGGTGGCGGCGGTGCGCCGGACCACCCTGGCCGGCGGACCGCACGTGGTCCACTACCAGGACGACGAGGCCGCGATTGGCGACCTCGTCCGCGGGGTCGTCGGCGGAGACCACCGCCGGGCGTGGGCCTGGGCGGCGGCCGGGGTCGTGCGCGGCGGGGACCCGGACCTGGTGGCCCGGCCCCGCGACGCTCTGCTCGCTGTGGCCGCCCGCCATCCCGGCCCGGCACTGGTGGCGGTACTCGAGGTGCTGCGCGGTCCGGGCGGGCTGGCCGCACTGGACCGGCTGCTGGGTCCTGCCGGGTGGGCGCGGCTGGCCGGGCTGGTGGCCGGGGCCGCGCCGGTGGCGTCGGTCGCGACGCCGCCGGCCGGCGCGCCCGTCCCCGCCTCCCCGGCCGGGCCGGGCCGGGACGCCGGGAACCCGGCCGTGGCCACCCTGGCCGAGTGGATCGTCGGCGCCTCGGCGGTCGCCCGGCAGGTGCAGCGGAGCCCGCTCCGGCCGGGCCCCGCGGTCCTGGCAGCCCTGGCGCTGCTGGTGGTGGCCGACGCCGACCCCGGTTCGCTGCACCGGACGGTGGCGCCGCTGGTGGCCGAGGTGGCGGCGCGGCTGGCGCCCATCCCCTCCGCCGCGCCCGGTGCGTTCGTGCCGCCGGCCGCCGCGGCACCCGAGGTTGCCGCGGCCGGGCGGGCCGACCCGGCGGCCCCCGGCCACACCGGGTCCGCCGGCCGGCAGGCTGGCGGACCGGGGGCGCAGGACCCGCCAGCGGCTGCGGCCAGTCCGGCCGGGTCCCCGGCGCCGGACCAGGACGCCGAGGACCGGGCCGAAGCCGAGACCGGCTGGCCCACGGGTTGGGCGGGCCTGGCCTTCCTGCTGGCCGTGGCCGGCGACGCCGGCCTGCCCGCCGCCGCGCTGGAGGAGCCGCCGCTCGCCGGCCGGCCGCTTCGCTGGGTGCTGTGGATGCTGGCGGGCCAGGTCGTCCCGGTCGCCGGCGACGACCCGGCCCGGCTGCTGCTGGCCGGGCTGACGCCCGACCGGGCCGATGCCGTTCTGCGGGAGCCGCGGCCGGACGAGGACGAGGCCGTCGCCCTGGCCGGGCTCGCCGCCGTCTGGGCGGCCGCGGCGGCCGCTCGCCTGACCGCTGCCGGGGCTGAGCCGGCCGGCGACCCGGACCGGTCAGTGGTGCTGACGATGGCCCGCCGGCCCGGGGTTGTCCGCGGCGGGCTCGGCTGGCTTGAGGTCGAGCTGCCCCTGTCCCACGTCGAGCTGTCCATCCGCTGCGCCGGGCTCGACCTGGACCCGGGATGGGTTCCCTGGCTCGGCACCGTCGTCAGGTACCGCTATGCCTGACCCGTCGGACCGCGCGTCGGCAGCGCTGACCGTCCGCGCCGCCGCCGTCGCGCGCCGGGTCGCCGATTTGCTGCCGTCGCCGGCGTCCGACGCCGACGCGGCGTTCCTGCGCGAGTGGGCCGAGGTCGCCACCGCCACCAACGACGCCGGGAGCGACGCCGGGCCAATCGACCTGCTGGCCGCCGGGCTGGTGCTGATCGACCTGGAGGTGGACCTGCTCGTCCTGGCCGGGCTGCCCGAGGAGCACGAGGGGCTGGCCGACGTGTTCCGGTCGCTGCACCCCCAGCAGGTCCCACGGCCCGCGGTCGGGCTGGCGACCCGGCTGGCGGAGGCCACCGGGATGGGCGGCGTCCAGGCCCGGCGGCTGGTGCACGAGGGCAGGGCGGTCGCCGTCGGCGCCCTGCGGCTGCTCGGTGACGGGCCCCTGCCCGAGCAGACGCTGGCCCCGGCCGCCGGCCTGTGGGAGGTGCTGCACGGCAGCCCGGCCTGGCCGTCCGAGCTCGAGCCGGTGCCGCTGGAGGCGGCCCCCCCGGGCCTCGACGACTGGCTGGACCGGCCCGCGGTCAGTCGGGCCGCGGCCGCGCTCGCCCTGCCTGGCGAGCGGGTCCTGCTGGTCACCGCCGAGGAGGAGGTGGTCGGGCTGAGCCGCTGCGCGACCCTCGCCGGCGCCGCCGGGGTCGCGCTCGCCGGTGCCCGGGTGCGCCCCGACGACGCCGCCAGGGTGCAGCTCCTGGGCGTGCACGCGGCCGCCCGCGGGGCGGTGCCGCTGCTGGTGGTGCCCCCGCCGGCCCCGGAGGCGGGCGCGGTCCGGCTGGAACTGGATGGGCTGACCGGGCCGGTGCTGGTCTGCGCCGCCCCGGGCTCGGTCCGCCCCCCGGTGTCGCGGGCCGTCCTGGGCGTGCCAACCGGGCCGGTCAGCGTCGCGGGGCGGCGCGCAGCCTGGCGCTCGGCGCTGCCGGAGGCTGCGGACCGCGCTCCCGAGCTGGCGGCCCGCCACCCCCTTGACCCCGCGCTGACCGCGCAGGTCGCGCTCGACCTGCGCTCGGCCTCGGCGCTGCTCCCGGGACCGGAAGGCGCCGAAGACCGCGACGCCGCCGACCAGGTGCCGGCCGTCGTCCGGGCCCGTGCCGGCGTGGTGCTGCCGGCCGGGGTGCAGCTGGTGACGGCCAGGGCCGGCTGGGACCGGCTGGTGCTGGCCGGCGACGCCGGCGAGCAGCTCCGGGACGCGGTGGACCGGCTCGACGTCCAGGCGCAGGTTCTGGACGACTGGGGCATGCGCGAGCGGGCCCGCGCCGACCGCGGCGTGCGGTTGCTGTTCACCGGGCCCCCCGGCACCGGCAAGTCCCTGGCCGCCGAGGTGGTGGCCACCGCCGCGGGCACCGACCTGCTGGTGGTCGACGTCTCCAGGGTGGTCTCCAAATGGCTGGGCGAGACCGAGAAGAACCTCGCCGCGGCCTTCGACATCGCCCAGCGGACCCAGGCCGTGCTGTTCCTTGACGAGGCCGACGTCACCTTCGGGACCCGTACCGAGATCTCCGACGCCCAGGACCGCTACGCCAACCTGGAGACGGCGTACCTGCTGCAGCGGCTGGACAGCTTTGACGGGCTGGCCGTCCTGGCCACCAACCTGCGCCAGAATATTGACGCGGCATTCGTGCGGCGGATGGACTTCGTCATCGACTTCCCGCTGCCGGACGAGCGGTCCCGGATCAAGCTGTGGCGGCTCCACCTGCCCGCGGAGCACCTCGACGACGGGGTCGATCTCGGCGCGCTCGCGCGCCGATACCCGGTGGCCGGAGGTTGGATCCGCAACGCCGCGATCGCCGCCGCGTTCCTGGCCGCCCGGGACGGCACCGCGATCGGCGGGTGGCACCTCGAGGCGGCGATGGACCGCGAGTACGGGAAGTCGCTCCGGCCCCCGCCGGACGGCGCGCCCCGGTCGGACCAGCCGGTCGACGGCCACGCCGAGGCTGCCCTGGCGCGATGGGCGGCCGAGCAGGCGCAGTACGCGCAGGCACACGAGGAGGAACCATGACCTTCGACGGCGTCGACCTGCCCGCCGACCCGTTCACCGCCCTCCGAGTCAGCTACGGCATGCTGCTCGGCGAGCCCGACTTCGAGGTCCTGATGGGCAACCCCCGAGGCAAGGGGATGCTCCACGCGGCCTGGTTGCACGGCCGCGGCCTGGTCTGGGGCCTGGAGGTCTCCTGGACGCCACCGGCCTCCGGTCCCGGGGGCGGGACCAGCGCCGGAAGCGCCACCGGCGGGACGGCCGGTGGCGTCCTGCGGGTGGAGCCTGGCCTGGCGATCGACGGCTGGGGCAGGGAGCTGCGCCTGGACGTGGCCGAGTGCCTCGACCTGGGTGCCTGGGCCGCCGAGCGTGTCCGGCTCGGCCCGGAGGGCGACGAGCCCGAGGGCGCCGGTGGTGCTCCATACGGGGACGCCGACGGTGCGCCGTCCGAGGGGGCCCACTCGGACCGGACCCTGCGTGGCTGGGTCGTGGCCGAGTTCGCGACCTGCCTCGACCATCCGGTGCCGGCCCTTGCCGACCCCTGTGACGTCACCCGCCGCCACGACGTCTGCGCCCGGGTGGTGGAGACGGTCCGGCTGCGGGTGCGGGACATGGCGCCGGCAGAGCCGCCCGACCACCCGCGGGTGCGGGAGCTGCTGGGCCTGGACTGCGAGCCGCGCAAGCCGGGGCTGCCGACCTGCGGGTCGCCCACCTGCACCAATCCCGAGCACCAGCCCGACGCCCCAGACCGCGAGGTGGAGGCGTCCCGGGAGGCGGTCAGCCGGGCCGGGCCGGACCAGCGTGCCTGCGTCCTGCTGGGCGAGCTGCGCCGGCTGGCGGCCCTGGACGCGGCCGAGCTGGCCCCCGCGGTCGAGGACGGCGATGTGGCCGGGATGTTCCCGGTCACCGAGGACGAGGCCGGGGTCACGCTCGCACGGCTGACCGTCCGGGTCAGCGGGGCCGGTGACTGCGTGCGGATCGACGAGGTCGAGGTCGACCTTCGGGGCCGGCGGGCGCTGCTGCCGACGGCCACCATCCAGGACCTGGTGGCCGGGCTCGCCCCAGGAGTCCTCGGCGAGGAGGGAGCGCCCGACGCCGGCGGGCCGCGGCTGGTGGACGGATCGCTGCGGTGGTCGCCCGAACACACCCAGCTGGAATTCCGGCTCACCACCGCCGCCATGCGCGGGTCCCTGGAGCACGGCATCGGCATCACCTCGCTGTCGCCCCGGCACGGCTGGGCCGACGACGAGATCGCGGGCGTGAGCCTGCACGACCAGGGACGCCGGGTGGTCGTGCATCTCGACCAGCCGCCCGCCTACCCGCTGGTCCGGGTGCGCATCCGCGGCACCGGGCCGACACCGATCGTCGGCGTGGACCCGGTGGCGCCGTTCGCCGGGCACGAGGGTTCACCACCCGGGTCGGCCGACGACGGCCATGACGCCGTCGTCATGCGGCGCCTGCCGCGCCGGGGCAACGGCTACGACGCCAACGGCGACGAGGGCAACGGCTACGAACCCAACGGCGACGAGAGCGGCGACGGGGAGGGCGGCGACGACGGGTACGTCGAGCGGGCGGGGAGGGATCGGACGTGAGCATCGACCAGGCCGACGCCGCGGCGGCCGCGGGGGCCAGCGCGGCGCAAGGGTCGCCGGACGACACGACGATCGTGCGGCTGAACGCCTTCGACGGGCTCTTTCTCCGCGCGGAGCACCTCAACCAGATCCAGGACTACGCGCTGCAGCTGAGCCTCGCCCTGGGACGGGCCCAGGGCGCCGGCGTCGTCGAGGGCTTCGGGGTCGGGCTGGACGGGGATGCGGTCGTCGCCGACCCCGGGCTGGCCATCGACCCCTCGGGCAGGCCGCTGCGCACCCGCCAGGCCCTCCGCGTCCCGCTGGGCGACATCGACCCGACCCCGGACTCGGTCTGGTGGGTCGAGCTGGTCGCCGAGGACACCGAGTTCGGCAACGAGCCGGTCCGGGGCCTCTCCTGTGCCGAGCCCTGCCAGGGATGCGACGATGCCGGCCGGGCCGGGGCCGGCGGCCACCCCTACCTGGCCGAGGGGGCGCGCCTCCGGCTGCGCGTGGAGACCTTCACCCCTCCGGCCGAGCAGGCGGGCCTCGACCGGCGGGCCTGGGTGGCCCACCAGGTCTTCAAGCGGGAACGGCCGCCCCTTGGCATCTGGCCGGGGGTGGTGCCGACCGGCTCGGGGACCCCGGCGTTCCTGGACCGTGGCTGGGGGCCGCTGCCCACCGGTCGTGGCGAGGGGACGGGACGCCCCGACGACGCCGTCCCCATCGCCCTCCTGCTGCCCGCGGCCGTACGGGACCTGTGGGAGCTGGACGTCTGGACCGCCCGGCGGGAGCTGGGGGACTCGCGGCCGCTGCAGGCCTGGCAGCCGCTGCTCGCCCTGCGGCCGTGGTCGGTGTTCATCGCCCAGGTGCTGCAGTTCCAGCAGTGGCTGGACGCCCGCCTGGCCGGCGGCGAGGCGGCGCCGTTGACCGTCTCCGACCTCAGCGAGGCCCTCGGGTTGCTCTCCACCGACCTGCGCAGCCGCCGGACGAGCCGGCCGCTGGCGATTGCCGACGAGCTCCAGGGGCGGCTGCGGGGCAGCGCCACCGGTACCAGGCTGCAGTCCCAGTCTCTGTCCCAGCTGGGGCTCCGCTGGCTGCCCCCGGCCTGCTTCCTGCCGGTCCCCCAGGAGCTGGCGCTCACCGGCGAGTCCGGGGCGTCGTCGCTCAACTCCGAGGTGGAACGGCTGCTCGGCCGGGCCGCCGAGAACGCCAGGAAACCTGTCTACTGCCTCTGCGGCCCCTGGGACATCGGGCGGGCGCTGGAGTCGGCCCGCCACGCGGACCGGATCGACCTCGACGACCAGCAGGCCGGGGTGCGCGTGTTCATCCCCTTCGGGGACGACGTGCGCCTGACCGACTGGGTCCTGGTGGTGGCCGAGGCGGACGTGGTCTGCCCCACGGGCGTCGATCCCGATGACTAGGCCGGCGGCACCGACGGTCGCCATGTGCGTTCTGCGGGCCGAGCACCGGGACACGGGGCTGCTGGTGACCGTGACCGTCAACCCCGACGTTCTCGCACCCGCGGCGGACAGGCCGCCCGGCCCGGCGCTCGTCGGGTACGCCACCGACGTGGAGGCGGTGGTGCGCCTGGTCAAGCGATTCCTGCATGACTTCCTGCACGGAACTACCGACCGCCCGGATGCCGACCCGGGGTAACGGCCCGGTGACAGGCGACCCCGAGAATCGCGATGAGCCGACCTGGGAGGAGCCCATGACCACCGCCCCAGCTGCAGACAGCCCGGCCGATTACCAGCCCGCCGACCAAGGCCCGGCCCGGCCTCCCTACGGCGGCCCGGCCCGACCCGGCTGCGACCCGGATCTACTCGACTCGATCCCCTGCGAGACCAAGGGCATCGCAGCCCGGGCGCAGTACAACAAGGACCACGAGACGGCCCTGACAGAGGCTCGGACCCAGTACGACGCCGCCCGCGGTCTCTACACCACGGCCAGGGCGACCGCCGACCCCCTGGTCGACGCCGCCCGCCAGCAGCTGGACAAGCTTCTGGAGCAACTGGACTGCCTGATCGACGCCGACGAGCGGCACAAGGTCGAGCAGGCCTGGGAAGTGATCAGGGAGGAGCTGGAGGCCAACGCCACGTGGGGCTGCTACAGGACCATCGACTGCGACTTCGAGGACGACGTCCAAGACTGCCCGGTGGAGGACATCCCCGCCCGGATCGCCGACATCACGCGCCGGGTCGGCGAGGCCGAGAACTTCTTCGCCGAGCTCATCCAGGAGCCGGCCAGGCTGGCCGACCGGGTCAGCAAGGTGCAGGCCGAGATCGCCGACATCGACGCGAAGGTCAAGGCCGGTCCCGCGCCCGAGGACCTGCCGGGCGTCTACGCCAAGGCGCTTGTCGCCGGTTGGCACCTGGACACGATCTGGGGCGGGTTCGGCAACGTCGACGACTACATGGACTGCCTATGCGGTGCGCTGACCTGCAGCTATCGGGGTCATGCGGCGATCTCGGAGCTCGTGCAGCAGCAGGCCGTCGAGGACTGCCAGCAGCAGAGCGCCACCGACCACCTCACCTGGCTGCGCGAGCACACCGCCGAGGCCGTGATGGCGGAGTACCAGCGCATGGCCGCCGGCTACGGCGACGGTGGCCAGGAGGAACCGCCCAAGGACGGCGGTGGCTACGGCGGCGGCGGCCAGGAGGAGCCACCCAAGGACGGCGGCGGTTACGGCGACGGCGGCCAGGAGGAACCGCCCAAGGACGGCGGCGGCTACGGCGACGGCCCCCAGGGAGGGCGCTACCAACCCACCGGAGGGGCTGGCCAGGGCTCCCGCTACCGCGGTCGCGAAGGCTCCGGTGGCTACCGCAACCAGCCCGGCGGCTCCAGGGCCTGACCGGGTGGCCGCGGCCGAGCCGCGTCCGGGCGGTGTCTGCGTCGTGCGCCGGATGGCCGACCGGCGGAACCGGTGACGAGAGCGTGACGGCTACCTCCCTATGGTCGAGCCATCCGGGCGAGGGGAGGGGGAGCGATGGGCATGCCGGTTGACGAGGTTCTCCTGCAACGTGCGGACGCGATCCAGGGGCCGGTGCTGCACCTGCTGGGAGGACCGTACGTCGTCATCGGCAGCCGCCGGATCGAGATTCCCGAGGGAAGCAAGCGGGTCCTCGTCTTCATCGCCCTCAACGGCGGCCGGGTGGAGCGCAAGCACGTGGCCGGCATGCTCTGGCCCCTCGGGGACGACAACCGCGCCGCCGGCAACCTGCGGTCAGCGCTCTGGCGCCTCAGGGGTGCCGGGATCGACCTGATCGACACCGACAAGTGCGCCCTGATGCTGCGCCGGGACCTGGTGGTCGACGTCAGCGTCATCGTCGACTGGGCCCGCCGCATGATCGCGGGCCGGGTCCTCCCCGGTGACCTACACGCGCCCGCCTCGTGGGTCGACGCGCTGGACCTGCTGCCGGGTTGGTACGACGAGTGGGTGCTGTTCGAGCGTGAGCGCCTGCGCCAGCGCCTGCTCTACGCGGTCGAGGCTCTGAGCCGGCGGCTGGTCGAGGCCGGCCGTTGCGGCGAGGCGGTCGATGCGGCGATGACGGCGGTCGGCGTGGAGCCGTTGCGCGAGAGCGCCCAGCAGGCCCTCATCGAGGCCCATCTCGGTGCCGGCAACCTCGTCGACGCCCGCCGCATCTACCACGCCTACCGGAATCTGGTGCGGCGCGAGCTGGGCGTGGAGCCCGGCGCCGCCCTGGCCAGGCTGGTGCTCGCCCCACCCGAGGGGCCCGACCGGGACCGCCAGGGCAGCCGGCCACCGGTCAAGGTCCGCCCCATGCCGCTGCGCGCCGTCGAGCCCGTGCGGGCCTGAGCCGTCAGCCACCCTGGAGCTGCCGGATCAGGCCGGTCAGCCTGGGCGAGGGCTCCAGGCCGAGCTCGTCGGCCAGGAGCTCCCGGAAGCGGTCGTAGTGCCGCAGCGCCTCGCTGCGGTTGCCCTCGGCCAGGTGGGCGTTGATCACCATCCGGTGGGCGCTCTCGCGCAGGGGGTCGGCCGCCACCGAGCTGAGGCCGGCGGCGATGGCGTCGTGGTAGCGACCGGTCTCGATCAGGCGTCCGGTGAGGGCGTCCAGCGCGTGGATGCGCAGCTGGCGGAGTCGCTCCCGCTCGATCCCGACCCAGTCCTCGGACCAGCTCGGCAGCAGGTCGGCGCCGTAGCGGTCCGGATCGAGGTCGGCCGCGACCGTGCCGGGCGTCCCGCCGATCAGCCGTCGGCAGCGGCTCACCAGGTCGACGACGTCGCAGCACACGCCGGGGCCCAGGGCGACCAGCGTGCCGGTCGCCTCGACCAGGCCCGGCGGCAGGCGCCAGATGACGCTGCGGAGGTTGCCGGCGGCCCGGTGCTCATGCTTGTCGGGCCAGAGCGTGCCCGCCGCCACCCGGCGGCTGACCGGGCCGCCCTGCAGGACCAGCAGGGCGAGCAGGCGCTCGCCGCCGGCGGTGATCCGCAGTGGACATCCGAGACGGCTGAGACGGAACCCGCCGAGGAGTCGGAGCTCGACCGGGCAGCTGTCTCCGGTCGTCACCGGGCACTCCCGCGCGAGCGCCTCGGCCCGCCGCCGGGCATGGCATCACTCCCCTCAGGACACCTGGAGGTCGTCGTAGGTGTAGAAGTCGCTCGGGTCGAGCATCTGCCGCGGCGTGACGGGGCTGGTGAGCAGCGAGTACATGTCGTCGTCGATGCGGTGGCCGCGCAGCTCGGCCGGGGCGGTCTGGTCGGGGAGGTAGGGGGACCCGGGGAAGGTGGCCTGCCAGGCCGCCCAGATCCGGTCCTCGTTGCAGTGGTTGAGGTAGAAGACCGGGTCGTTCGGCGAGGACGAGGGCAGCATGTCGCCGCCCACCCAGACATGCACCCGGTTGTGCAGCCCCGGGGCGCCGGCCAGCGGCCGCCAGCCCTCCACACGGTTGCGGAAGCCCTGTGACTGGGTGCTCCAGGCCGGCCGGTCGTACTCGTCCAGATCCAGCGCGGCGGCCACGTCACCCTTGGTGGGCAGGTCGGCCACGTTCTGCCCGAGCGCCCGCCGGAGGCCGCGGTTGGCCTGGACCAGCTGGCCCTGGACGTTGGCGGCTACCCGGACCCGCCAGCTGGCCGGGTCGCCGGGGTCGACGGCGAACGGCCCGGTGGTGACGGGACTGCCCTCCCCGCCCATGCAGTCCTCATTCCAGACCGCCGAGCTGGGCTGGGCCCCGGCCGGCTCCTCGCCGTCGGCGGCCCAGTCCCAGTAGGGGAGACCGGCGGTGGCGTCGTTCAGGACCCGCTGCAGCTGCAGCTCGAGGAGGACGAGCATGAAGCGGTGCCAGGGGAGGAACACCGGCCCCCGGTGGGCGGCGTTGCGGTCGCCCTGGGTCGGCGGGGTGAAGGTTTCCATCGCGTAGTGGTGCCAGACGACGAACAGGTCGTAGGTGCTGATCGGCGTGGGCGGCCCGGGAAGCTGGAGGTCGGCCGTGGTCGGGCCGAGGAACTCCCGCTTCAGCAGCGTGAGCCCCTGGATGTAGTTCTTGCGGGCCGTCTCGTCCATCAGGATGTTGCGTCGTTCCGCCGCCATCACGATCCCTGCCCGTGCTCGTGGGTGTGCCCACCGGCCTTGAAGTCGTCGGGAAAGGCGTCGATGAGCTGCCTTACCAGGTCGATCGCGGAGGCGAAGCTCAGGTTGGGAACGGCGTGGTAGTGGACCTGGCCGTCGTTGGTGACGCCCATGTGCCCCTCGACGGGTATGCCGTCGACCTCGAGCCGGTAGGTGGTGTGGACCACGATGTGGTGGCCGCGGTAGGTCGCCTCCCGGACACTCTCCATGCCGCCGCCGTGACCGTGGGCGTGGTCCTGGCTCGGCAGCTGGACCTCGCCCGTGGTGACCCGTTCGACGATCGCATCCGGCGTCGCTCCCGCCGAGAGCTCTTCCCGCTTCATCTGCATCCCCTTCCAAGGTCAGTCATGGGTCCGGCAGACCCGCACGAACAGATCGTTGAAGCCGGCGATGCCGCCGAACAGCGCGCCGATCTCGACCACCTGCACCCGGACGAGGACATCCGCGGTGCCGGTGAGGTCCAGCGGCGGCAGGTTGGCCAGGGCGTGCGCGAACGCCTCGTCGAAGCTGAGGTTCCGGGAGAAGCCGGTGGCCTCGTCGGCGCCTGGCGGGCAGGGACGATCGGAGCTGCCCTTCACGGCGTCGGCATAGGGTTCCAGCTCCTTGCCGTACTCCTGGATCGGCACCTGGTCGGCCCCGTCAGCGTGATGGACGGTGATCGTCTCCTGGTCGGCCGGGAACCGCACCGTCTCGGCGACGCGGAACGGCGTGATCACCTGGGGGAAGACGCCTGGTCGCGGGCAGCGCAGCAGGTCGAACTGGGGCGGGAAGATGCGCCGGGGGTCCTGGCGGATGTCCACCTGGAAGCCCGGCGACGGCAGGTCGCCCTCGGCCACCAGGAGCACGTTCTCACCGATCCGGAACGCCCGGATCGAGCTCCGGGACGCCAGCTCACAACCGATGTGCATCGAACTCTCCTTCCTCGCAGTGCGGTGTCAGGCACCCGGGACGCCGGTGCCCGGGTTGTGGAGCAGGACGGCGATGCCGGCCGCGACCAGGAGGCCACCGACGGGGCCCGCCAGCCGGAGTCCGGCCCGGGTGGTCTTCTCGGCCGCCATGACCACGCCCAGGCCCAGCATCCACAGCAGGCTGGAGAGACCAAGGGCGAACATGACCAGCATCAGCGCCCAGCAGCAGCCGACGCAGGACCATCCGTAGGCCATCCCGATCCGCAGGGCGTCGCCGGCTGGTCGACGGCCCTGCCAGTGGCGGTAGATGAAGCTGCGCGGGGACCGGCAGGCGACCAGGCAGCGGTACTTCAGGGGACTGAGCTGGTACAGCCCGGCCAGCACCAGGGTCGCCCCTCCCAGCAGCTGGGGGCGGGCCTGGAGCCACCCGACGCTGGCCACCAGCCGGTGCACGCCCAGGTCGGCGGCCCGGAACAGGTAGCCCACCAGCAGCCAGCTGGCGACGAACCCGACGGTCATCGCCGCCTGCAGCCAGCCGCGTCCCGGCCGCCGGCGGACGACCGCGCCGAAGGCCTGCAGCAGGGCGGTCGCCGTGGGGAGCATCATGGCGACGACCATCAGGGTCCACCCGGCCAGAAACAGGGCAAGGGTCGTCCAGCCATCGGGGTCGGACGGCCGCTGCCCGTGGTCGAGGTAGTGGGCGTATGGCGACGCCCCCCATCGCCACAACGCCAGCCAGGCGGCGACGACCAGTCCGCCCATGATCCACGCGAGGGTGGCCGGGTCTGTCCTCGCCGCGCTGCCGTACCGGAGCCGAGCCATGCTGGACGGTCGCTCAGGCGGTGGTGGTGGACCGGTCACCGCTCAGGTAGGTGAACCGGCCCCGGTTGGCGCTGCGCCCCTCCAGCTGCAGATCCCATTCCTCGCCGGCGACGTCCAGCCGGTAGGTGCTCGACCGGCCCACCTCGGCGGGGGTGCCGAGCAGCACGGCCAGGGCGCCGTCGGCGACCGTGATGACCCGCCCGGTCTCGCCGGTCAGGGGCTGCATCTCGGCGGTCACCGCCGGCCCGGCGCTGATCCTGGTGCCGCCACCGTCGTTGCTGAACGAGATGGCGGCCCGAGCTGCCGAGCCGACCTCGTCGGTCATCTCGGCCAGCTCCTCGAGGGGACCGCCCAGCTTGCCGGTGAAGCAGTCGGCCAGGACGCGCCCCTGCTCGTCGGTGGCCCGCTCGTCGGTGAACAACGCCACCCGTGCCCGCGCGCCGCGGCGGTGACCGCCATGGTGCGACACGCTCACCACCGTGAGGCCGGACACGTCCACCCCGTCGATCTCGCCCTGCTCGACGTACCAGGCGACCATGCCGGTACATTCGTTCTCGTCCGGGTCCTGGTCGAACCAGCAGGGGCACATGACATTGCAGTCGCACGCCTCCAGGAACTGGCCGCGAAGCTCGTACGCCATCGATCGCTCCTCTTCGCCTGCCCGAGCTCGGCCCGGGCGGTGGCGTTCCTCCAGCTAGGAGGCCGCGGCCCAGTCGATCGCCGCGGCGAGATGGTCCACCAGGGCCGCGATGACCCAGAAGTCGGGGGGTTCGTCGACCCCGTTCTGCCGCACCGACTTGGCCTGCCCGCCGGCCTCCACGGTCAGGATGTAGTCGGGCAGGTCGGTGACGTTGGCGAGGTACTCCGGGTCCCAGTCGAAGAAGCCGGCGCGCTGGACGAAGGCGGCGAACCGGCGGTAGTCGTTGAGATCCACCTCCCCCTTGTACTGGCCGAGCAGGTCCACGAACCGCTCGCCGTCCCAGGTGGCCGTGCCGTCGGCGTTGAGGGTCACCTCGTAAATTGGACAGGTCCCGAAGCACGCCCCCCGCCGGAGCGTGATCGACGTTATCTCGGCACCGTACTCCACGTTGATCCCTCCGATCCCATCGGTGAAGTCCTGACGCAATTCCACCCGCCGTGATCGGCGCCGCCTGTGCTAATACCCCCCTCTGAACGCTCCAACAGCGTGGTCGCCGCGCCCAAGCAGCCTACGCAGGAACCGCGCGGCCGTGAATAGAGCCATGGATCCAGGTCCGGCGCCGTCGAGGGACTAGATCCCACGCGGTGCGCTCGGCCGTACCTGCCCGGCAATGGCCAGGTCACCTGCGATCCTGCCGTGAACCGGGTACCGGTACCTTTCGTTGAACCTGTGGGCTAGGAGCTGGGCGCTCCGGCACCGGGTGGGCCGACCGCGCGCATGCGGGCCGCCGCCTCACCGCGACGGTGGACGTGCAACTTCTCCAAGATATTGTGCACATGGTTCTTCACGGTGCGGACCTCAATACCCAGATGCTGGCCGATCTGCCTGTTCGACAGTCCCTGATCGATCAGCCGAAGGACCTGGTGCTCGCGGGCCGTCAGGTGCGACCCCGCGGTCAAGGACCGGCGCTCGGCCGCCATGCTCGCCACCCGGCGCAGGAGCGCAGCCGAGATCTGCGGTGGGCACAGGCTCTCGCCGCGGGCCAGGCTCTGCATGGTCATGGCCAGATCTGCCCGTGAGGCTCCCCGGAGCAGGTATCCGGCGACACCAGCCTCAGCGAGCGCGATCACCTCGTCCTCGCTTCCGGACACGCCGATGGCGACCACGCGGGCCGCACCCTCCGCGCCGACCACCGCCCCGACGATCCCCAGACTCCCGACGGTGGCCATGTTGAGCAGGACCACGTCCGGGCAGAAGTCCCGTACTCGCTCGATGGTCGCCGCCAGGTCGCCGGCGGTGTCGAGGGCGGCTATCCATGGTTCGCCCTCGAGGAAGCTGCGCAGCGCCTCCCTGGAAAGACGTGTGTCGTCGACGATGAGCACCCGCCTGGCGATGGTCGAGAACTCGTCCATCTACGGCTCGGGGTCTCGGAGGCGCAGCAGGAGTGTGCCAAGGGCGATGAGGCCCAGGGCCATGGCCACCAGCAAGCCCGTATGAGCGCTGGGGGAACCGGTGTATGGCAGGCCCGAGGACGGTGACCGCGTCGAGGTGGACGGGCGGCGGGTGGTCGTCGGTTCCTTCGTGGTCGTCGGCTCCCTGGTCGTGCTCGTGGTCGAGGTGGTCGCGGTCGTCTCGGTGGTGGAGGTGCTGGTATCGGTCGGCGTCGAGGTGACCGAGCCGGGGGTCGTGGTGATGCTGGGCTGGACGACCGGGCTGGTCCCGTCGGTGCATGCCCGCAGGAGGATTGCCAGCAGAATGAGCAGAAGGATGACCACGAGGACGAGCAGACCCGTTCGCCGGGGGCGCGGCTGCGGCGGCTGCGGCGGCTGCGGACGATAGCTGTCGGCCATCGGCTCCCCCCAAGCAATCAAGTTTTCGCACTTAGGCGCTCTTGGTGCTTTCAGCGATGGTACCGGAACGTCAGGAATGTCAATAGGGAATATTTCGCGGAGGAGGCCGGCCCTGGCCGATCCGGCCCGCTCGTGCGACCACGCCAGCCTGCTGGAGCCGTAGGCTGGACTGGGGGACAGCCGCGGTCCCCGACAGGATTCCTGTCTCCGGGCTTAAGGGTGCTATGCTCCCGCACGCCCTTTTGCGCCATTTCCCGAGGGGCCTGATGTCCGCCGTTGTCCCCCAGGACGAGTTGAATTGCCGGACAACCTCCGCATCCACCAGACGTCCATCGCGATCCTCCTGGTGCCGCTGATGCTGCACGCAGCCTGGAGGAGGTAGACGCGATGGCGTGGACTCGGGCGAGGCGGCGCTGGGTGTGGGCGCTCGTGGTCGTGCTGGCCGCGCTCGCGGTCGCGGTCCCCCTCACCGTGGCCCGCCGGCAGGAGCCCCCGCCGCGCGGCACCCCCGTGAACGTGCTCCTCACGGATTTCGACGTCCGGCAGGACACGGCCGTGGTGCCCGCCGGCACCGTCACCTTCCGCGTCCGCAATCAGGGCCCGACCTCGCACGAGTTCGTCGTCGTCCGAACCGACCTCGCCCCTGGCAAGCTGCCGCTGCAGGACGACGGGCTGACGGTCGACGACGAAAACAAGGGCGTCAAGCTGGTCGAGGAGGTCGGGGGCCTCGACATCGACGACCACGAGAACCTGGTCGCGAACCTGACGCCAGGCCACTACGTCATGTACTGCAACTTCGAGGGCCACTACCTGGGTGGGATGCATGCCGCGCTCACGGTCCGCTGAGGTGGAGGCCGCGCGCGCACACGAGCGCACGGCAGCCGGCCGGTCCGGCGCCGGCCGGCTGGTCCCCCGGCTCCCGATCCTTGGCGACCTGCGCCTTGGTCGCCGGCTCGGTTGGGTCATCCCCGTGCTCATCCTCCTGGTGATCGCGATCGTCGGCTACAACGCGCGAGCCCTCGCCCAGCAGCGTGGCACGGCGCTGATCGTCTACACCGCCGCGCGCCAGCGGGCCTTCGTGGAGCGCTACACGACCGACGTCCTGCTGGTGGTCGACGGCTTCCAGGCCGACCCCAAGGAGAGCGCCGAGGACGTGCGGACGCCGGTCGACGTGCTGCTGGACGGCGGCAGTGTGCGCGCGCCCCAGGGCGGTGGCGCGAGGGTCCAGATCGCGCCGGCCCGCGACCGGAGGGTCCGCCTCAAGCTCGAGCAGGACCGGCGCCTCATCGACGAGTTGATCCGCACCGGCGACGGCCTCCTGAAGGGCGGCAAGGACGACCCGCAGTACGACGCCAACGTGACCAAGCTGCGGATCCTGAGCGCGCAGCTGTCGAGCGTCTCCAACGACGCCGTCCAGGAGATCACCCAGCAGACCGAGGCGTCCCTCAACCGGCTGGTCCAGATCGTGATCGCCCTTGGGCTGCTCAGCGTGCTCGCCGCCCTCGCCCTGGGGTTGCTGCTGCGCCGAGCCGGGGCCGAGCAGGCCGCCCAGTTCCGCTCGCTGGTCAACAACTCCTCGGACCTCATCACGGTGCTCGCGCCCGACGGCACGATCGCCTATCAGAGCACCTCGGTGCAGCGGATGCTCGGGCGGCGGCCCGCCGACCTCGTCGGCACCCCCCTGGCCGACCTCGTCCATCCCGACGACCGGCACGACGTCGACGTGTCCCTCACCAAGCTCGGCGAGGCGGCGCCGGGAGCGACCGACAACTTCGGGTGCCGGCTGCGGCACGAGGACGGGTCGTGGCGTCACGTGGAGAGCATCTGCACCAACCTCGCCCACGATCCCCGCGTCAACGGGCTGGTGCTGAACATCCGCGACGTCACCGAGCAGGCGGCGTTGCGCAACAGCATCAGCGACCTGCTCCACAACCTCGCCCGGCGGAGCCAGGGACTGGTCGACCGGCAGCTCGAGCTGATCGACGAGCTGGAGCGGAGCGAGGTCGACCCCGACCGGCTCCAGGAGTTGTTCCGGATGGACCATCTCGCCACCCGGATGCGGCGCAACGTGGAGAACCTGATCGTGCTGTCGGGCGTGGACCAGCGCCGCCGGTGGAGCGAGTCGGTCCCGCTGCGCGACGTGGTCGAGGCCGCGGTGGCCGAGGTCGAGGACTACTCCCGCGTGCGGATCGCCGGCATCCACGACCTCACCCTGGCCGGCCAGGCCGCCAGCGACGTCGCCCATCTCCTGGCCGAGCTGGTCGAGAACGCCACCTCGTTCTCCTCGCCCACCACCAGGGTGGACATCTCCGGCGGCCCGACCGGCAACGGCTACGTGCTCGAGATCGAGGACCACGGGATCGGCATGAGCGACGCCGAGCTGGCCGAGGCCAACAG
>DASZON010000185.1:0-4128 GCA_035550755.1 Actinomycetota bacterium
CTGGTCATGCTGCTCCTCGGCGAGCGGGTGTCGGCCGGGGCCCTGCCGTTGTGGCTGGCCATGGTCCTGCTCGAGCTGGTCGCCCTGGCCGGGACCGCGGCCCTGTTCCTGGCCGCCCGTGGGCCGGGCCGGGCGCTCATCACCCGCTTCGGCCCCGGCCGGGCGCTGCTGGCCAAGGTCGAGTCGAAGTTCGGATCGAAGGGATCCGGCGCCGGCCTGCCCGCCCTGGTGACCGGGCGGACGACCCCTGGGCTGCGGACGGTGACGGTCGTGGCCGCCGCCGGCTCCGGGATCCGGGCGGGTCGGGCCCTGGCGGCGCTGGTGCTCGGGAGCAGCCTGTTCCTCCAGGCGCACCTGCTGCTCGGCTACCTGCTGGGCCCGGCCGCCAGGCAGGTGCTCGAGCAGGCCAGGGTGCCGGTCCTGATCGCGGCCGTGGCCGTCCTGGTGGCGGTCGCCGTGGTGGTCCTGCTCCGCCGCCGTCGCGGCCGCGTCGCCCGGGTCCTGGCCGAGGGTGCCTGCCCCGCCTGCCTCGCCTTCGGCCTGGGGCGGGCCGTGGGACGCACTTCAGCCGAACCCGCCGGGTAGTGGGGCCCCTACCGGGAGGGTAGCCCAACCGGAAGTTGAGGGAAGGCAGCGTTCCACAGGGCCCCCGAACGGCGGAGCGCCCGGCCGAGGCTCCGGCCGGGCGCTCGCTGTCAGGTTGGACGGCGCTAGACGTCCAGGCTGGCGTCGCTCGGGCTCTGCGACGGTGCCCGCCCCGACTTGTTGGGGCAGTCGCGTCCGTTGTGCCCGGGTGACTGCTGGACCTGCTCGACCGAGGACGAACCGCCGGTCGAGCCGGATGCCCCGCTGGAGCTGCTGAACGCAGTCGTGGCGAACAGCAGCACCGCCAGCCCGGCGAGCACGGTGGCGACAAGGATGACGCGCCAAGGCCGCCATCCCGTCCGCGCCGCCGTGATGGGCTCTTCTGGCAAGCGAGCCTCCTTCGTTCGACGGCCCTGACCACGCCACGGTACGTGCAGGTAGGTAAGGGGCGCCTAAGGTCAGCTGTCGTCGGGGTCCCTGACCCCGACCTCGTCCAGGTGCAGGAGCAGGTCGGCGGGGTCCTCGTAGACCCGGTAGGCGCCGGCCCGCTCCAGCTCCTCGCGGCCGTAGCCGCCCGAGAGCAGCCCGATGCCGAGGGCCCGGGCCCGCCGCGCGGCCAGCAGGTCCCACACCGAGTCGCCGACCACGACCGCGTCGGTGACGTCGGCCCCGAGGCGGGCGGCGGCGGCCAGGAACAGGTCCGGGTCGGGCTTGGCGTGGGCGACCTGGTCGCGGGTCACCACCGGCACCTCGGGGCCGACCCCGAGCAGCTCCAAGGTGGGGCGGGCGGCCTCGATGAGCCCGCTGGTGGCGATCGCCCACGGCACCCCGGCCTCGGTGAGGCGGGCCAGGAGCTCCCGGGCCCCGGGGAGCAGCCGCAGGTCGCCGGCCCGGCGCCGGTACGCCTGGGCGTGGACCTCCTGGAGCCGGGCCACCAGGTCGGCGTCGACCGGCTGGCCGGTCTCGCGCAGCAGGGCGCCCACGAACAGCCCGCCGCTCATCCCGATGCGCCGGTGGATGCGCCATACCGACAGCTCGATCCCGCCCGCCTCCAGGGCCTCCTGCCAGGCCAGCACGTGCTGGTAGACGCTGTCGACCAGGGTGCCGTCGAGATCGAGCAGGAACACGGGCCGTCGCATGGGCCCAAGCCTAGTCCCTGGCGGTAGCCTGGAGTCCATGGATGGTCCCCACCTCGGCGTGGTCCTGCCCAACTACGGCCCCGCCTTCGACCCCGGGCGGCTGGCCGAGGCGGCCGCCGCGGCCGAGGACGCGGGCCTGGACTCGGGCTGGGCGACCGACCACGTCATGGTCCCCACGCGCCACGCCGGCATCTACGGGTCGATCAGCGAGGCCCTGGTCACGCTCGGGTTCCTGGCCGGCCGGACCCGGCGGCTGCGCCTGGGCGTCTCGGCCCTGATCGTGCCCCAGCGCCAGCCCCTGCTCGCCCTCAAGCAGCTGGTGAGCCTGGACGTCCTCTCGGGCGGGCGGCTGATCACGGCCGTGGCCGCCGGCTGGATGGAGGAGGAGTTCGAGACCCTCGGCGCCTCCTTCCACGACCGCGGCCGCCGCCTCGACGACTGGCTGGAGCTGGCCGGCGAGCTGCTGCGCCAGGCCCCCGGCCGGGTCCTGGACGACGGCCCGGTGCCGGTGTCGGACGCCTGGCTGGCCCCGGCCCCGACCCGCCCCGAGGGACTGGAGCTGTGGGTGGCCGGGGTGTCGCGGCACACCCTGCGCCGGGCCGCCCGGACCGGGGTCTGGCACCCGGTCGCCCTGCCCCTGCGGGAGCTGCGGTCGATGGCGGCCGCCTTCCGCGCCCAGGTCCCCGAGGGCCGGGTGGTGCTGCGGCTGGGCGTTGCCGTCCAGGCGCGGCTGGAGGAGGAGGCCACCGACGACCGCGGGCGCTACATGGTCGCCGGGCCCGCGCCCTGGGTGGCCGAGCAGCTCAACGACTACCTGGAGGCCGGCGCCGACGGGTTCGTGGTCGACCTGGCCCACGACACGCCCGGGCTGGCCGACCGGATCGCCGCCTTCGCCGGCGAGGTGGCGCCGCGGCTGGTGGCCCGCCGGCCGGCCGCCACCGGCGGCGGGAGCGCGACCTAGACCAGCAGCGACAGGCAGGTGGCGCCGCCGTCGGCCTTGGCGAACTCGCTCAGGTCGACCTCGCGGACCTCGAAGCCGAGGGCGGCCACGGCCGCCGCCGTCCGCCGGCAGCCGGCCGGCAGCACCACCGTGGTCCCGACGGCCAGGGCGTTGGCCGCGGCCACCTCCTCGGGGGGCACGACCACCCGGGTCGCCACCCCGCGCAGGGCCGGCTGCTCCAGCAGCTCGGCCGTGCCGACCACGGTGTCGTCGGCCAGGGGGGTGACGGCGCTCTGGAGGTGCAGGGTGCCGGGCGGGACGGCCGCGACCTCGACCCGGCCGCCGGCAGCCTCGGCGAAGGCGGCCAGCTGGGCGATGCCGTCCTGGCCGGTCCGCCCGGAGCGGCCGGCGACCAGGGTGCGGCCGAGCCGCAGCACGTCGCCGCCGTCCAGGGTGGCCGGAGCGGTCATCCGCTCCAGCTCGTCGACCAGCCGCTCCAGGGCGGCGGCGAGCCGCTCGGGCTCGGCCGCCCGCGACGGGGCGCCGGGGCGGGTGAGCAGGGCCCGCCCGCCGAGCACGACCGCGCAGTCGTCGACGAAGCAGGCGTCGGGCAGCTCCTCGTCGGGCGGGAGGGCGACCACCTCGACCAGGTCGGCCAGGGC
Organism: Actinomycetota bacterium; assembly: GCA_035550755.1. Taxonomy (GTDB): domain Bacteria; phylum Actinomycetota; class CALGFH01; order CALGFH01; family CALGFH01; genus CALGFH01. Next base: position 3,327 of record DASZON010000185.1, read on the forward strand.
GTCGCGGTAGGCGGCGTGCTGGGCCCGGGCCCGGCCGGGGTCGAGGGCGGCCCCGCTGCTGGAGATGGCCCGGGCGAAGGCGTCCGAGGGCGGGCGGACGAGCGCGGCCCGCGGGCCGCCGGCGGCGGTGGTCATGGGGGATATCCTCCTCTCGGCACATCTTCGAGGTCCCAGTGGAGGAGTCATGTCCCACGCCGAGCTGCTCGCCCGCCACCGCAAGGTGCTGCCGTCCTGGGTCGCCCTCTACTACGACCAGCCGATCGAGCTGGTCGACGGCAAGGGTTGCCGGGTGGTGGACGGCGAGGGCGCCGGCTACCTCGACTTCTTCGCCGGGATCCTGACCACCATGATCGGCTACAACCCGCCCGAGGTGGTGGAGGCGGTCCGGGAGCAGGCCGGCCGGATGGTCCACACCTCGACCCTGTACCTGATCCGCCAGCAGGTCGAGCTGGCCGAGCGGCTGGCCGAGCTGTCGGGGATCCCCGACGCCAAGGTGTTCCTCACCAGCTCGGGCAGCGAGGCCAACGAGGTGGCCCTGCTGCTGGCGACCACGGCCAAGCGCAGCAACCAGGTGCTGGCCCTGCGCAACAGCTACCACGGCCGCTCCTATGCGGCCATGGGCGTGACCGGCAACCGCAGCTGGTCGGCGTCCAGCTTCACCCCGGTCAACGTCAGCTACGTCCACGGCGGCTACCGGTTCCGCAGCCCGTTCCGGGACCTGCCCGACAAGGAGTACATCGCCGCCTGCGTGGACGACCTGCGGGACGTGATCGACACCATGACCGCCGGGCAGGTGGCGTGC
>DASZON010000186.1:0-3134 GCA_035550755.1 Actinomycetota bacterium
TGACCGGCCCCTGGCCTGGTGCGAAGCCCACCACCTGCAGCACTGGCTCCACGGCGGCCCGACCAACCTGGCCAACCTCGCCCTGCTGGGCCGAGCCCACCACCGGCAGGTCCAGGAGGGCGGCTGGCAACTGATCCGCGGGCCCGACGGGCGCTGCACCGCCACCCCACCCCACCAACGACACCACCACACCGCCCAACGATCTTCCACCGCGGGACCCTGCGGGTGAGGCTGGTCCTCCACCGTGGGCCAACCGTCCCGGTCGAGCGCTTGGGATCCGACTCCTCCATGCAACCCGTGTGCCAGGTGAGTGCATGGGGCCGGACCCTCCCCGGGGAGGCCCGAGCCAGCTAGGTATCTGGACCCGACCCACCCGGGCCGTCAGGGGAGCGGATGGGCCTGACGATCCTCGCGTCGGATGCAACGGTGGAATGGTCGAATGACCTACCGTCGCTGGCACCCCGGGCAGAACGTGGTGCCGCGACCTCCGAGCGCCACCTTGCGCAAGGGTGTTCCGCACCGGGGGCAGGGGCGGCCGGCCTGGCCGTAGGCGATCAGGAAGTCGGCGTTGCGGCCGCTCTCGCCGTTGACCATGCGGTAGTCGCGGAAGGTGGTGCCTTCGCGGGCGATGGCGTCGGTGAGGACCGAGCGGATGGCGCCATGGAGGGCGTGGGCGCGGCGGGGGCCGACCCGGCGGGAGGCGGGGTGGATGCGGGCCAGCCACAGTGCCTCGTCGGCGTAGATGTTGCCGACGCCGGCGACGGGGCGCTGGGTGAGCAGGTAGGGCTTGACCGGGGCGCGGGTGGCGGCGAGGTCGCGGGCGAAGCGGGCCGGATCGAACTCGTCGGAGAGCGGCTCGGGGCCGAGACGGGCCAGGGTGGGCAGCGGGCCGTAGGCGCCGGCGTCCACCACCGCCATGCCGCCGAAGCGGCGGACGTCCCGGAAGACCAGCTCGCGGCCGTCGTCGAGCGTGATCCGGGCCCGGGTGTAGGCGTCGGCCACGCCGAAGTGCAGGACCCCGGTCATGCCCAGGTGGAGCACCAGCTCGAGGCCGTCATCCAGCGGGCAGAGGAGGAACTTCCCCCGCCGTCCGACCGCCTCGACCCGACGACCGAGCAGGCGGTCGGGGGCGTGGAACCGCCGTTGAGTGTCGGCCCACACGCCCAGTACGCGGCGGCCCGACAGCTCGGGTTCGAGCTGCCGGCGGACCGACTCGACCTCGGGCAGCTCGGGCATGCCTCCAGCCTACCCGGCCGGTGGTACAGGGGTTCAGGAACCGTGGTCGGCCCAAGCCTAGCCTGCCGATGGGCCAGGGGGGCCCGGGGGGTCGGGGAGGTCGTCGGGAACCGGGGTCCCGGGCGGCCAGCAGCCGATGCCGGACAGGAACCCGGCCAGGCCGGGGGAGAGGGGGTACCGCGGCAGCTCGTCCAGGGGGACCAGGCGGGCGTCGGCGGCGTCGGCGGCGGCCACGGGAGCGGGATCGTGGGGCAGCTCGGCCCAGAGGTCGACGATCAGGTAGTGGTAGCCCTCAGCGATCCGCTCGACGACACCGGCGATCTCGCCCACGGCCGCCTCCAGGCCGGTCTCCTCGCGCAGCTCACGGGCGGCTGCGGCGGCGAGTGTCTCGCCGCCCTCGACCCGGCCGCCCGGCAGGGACCAGCGGCCCTGGTGGGGCGGGTGGCCCCGCTCGACCAGCAGCAGGCGGCCGCGGCGGTCGCGGGCGACCAGCCCGACCGCCACCACCGGCCGGGGTGGCGCCTCGTCCATGCCGCCATGGTGGCACGGCGGCGCCACCGGGAGCTTGGACCCGGCATGCCCCGCGGGACGCCCGACCCAGCACCCCACCCCAGCCCCCCGACCCAGCCCCCCGACCCGGGACGCCGCTTCGGCCCCGCCGATAACCCTAGGCGGCGCAGTAACGGGACTGCTGGTTGATCGCCCGGTAGGGACAGTCGGCCAGGCCGAGCAGGTACAGGACGGCCGCCCGGTTGCGGGAGCTCTCGCGGGCGATGACCTCGTCGGGCGGGTAGAAGCCGGGGGAGCTGGACCTCGGGTACATCTCGAGGGTGAAGGCGAAGATCCGGTGGGTGCCCCAGGCCCAGTCGGGCAGGGTCCCGTCGGCGATGTAGAGGTCGCTGGCCTGCTCGGGCGTGTAGCCGTTGGTCGCGGCCATGGCCCGGCCCATGGTGGCGAAGGTGTTGTACTGGTCGGCGTTCATGCCGGTGGCGGTGTTGCTGGTGGTGTAGCCGTAGGGCCACAGGACCAGCTCGGAGTAGGTGTGGAAGTCGATCGCCACGCGAAGCTGCTGGACCCCGCCGACGACCCGGGAGTTGACGAAGTTCCGGACCGCCTGGGTCTCGGGGGCCGAGAAGGCCGACGGGCCCCGGTAGGTGGAGGACGACGGGCTGCCGCTGGAGCCACCGCAGCATCCCCACCGGTAGCCCCAGTTCCGGTTCAGGTCGGTGCCGACGGCGCTGGAGCCGGAGTTGGGCTGCCGGTTCTTTCGCCACGACCGGTAGGCCCCGGTGGCGATGTCGTACTCGCTGCCGTCAGGGTTGAGGTTGAACACCAGGTAGATCTCGCGGGAGTTGACCATGCTGGTGACCTGCGAGTCGCTGCCGTATTTGCTGGTCAGCTCGTCCAGCAGGTACAGGCACATCTCAACCGCGAGGTGCTCGCGGGCATGCTGGCCGCAGGTGAACAGCGCCTCCGGCTCGGCCTCGTCGCTGGCCACGTTGTCGCTGATCTTGGCCGCATACAGCTGTCGGCCCTGGTAGGAGGTGCCGACGTTGAGCCGGCGGACCAGGCTCGGGTAGGCATTGGCGACGGCGCTCACCTCGGCGTTGATCTCGGCGTAGTCGTGGTAGCCGCTGTCGGCCGGCGGGAACGCCTTGGGCGCGACGGCGGCCGGCGCCCTCGGCGGGCCGAGCAGGGTGACCCGGTGGCCCAGCCGCCGGATCCGCTCGACCTCGGCCGGGGTGGCGGTGACCACCATCGCCGAGCGCTGCACGAGTTCGACCGCGGCCCCGGTCCCGGCGACCGCGGTCCGGGCGGCCCGGTCCGCCACCCCTTCGACCCGGTAGCTCCGCTCGCTGGCCGCCGGCTGCGCCGCCCCGGCCGTACCCGGTCCGGCC
>DASZON010000187.1:0-8863 GCA_035550755.1 Actinomycetota bacterium
CCCTGCTCGGGACCCTGTCCATCCTGGCCTTCGGCAAGGCCCTGGTGGCCGAGAAGCTGCTGTTGTGGCTGGCCCTGCCGCTGGCCGCGGCCACCTGCGCCCGGGCGCTGCGGGTGGTCGTGCCCGAGCTGTGGGCCAGGGCCCTGGCCGGGCTGCTGTACGCGACCGCGCCCCTGGCCACCGGGGCCCTGGCCCAGGGCCGCATCGGCGAGCTGGTCCTGCTGGTGCTGGCCCCGCCGGCCCTGGCCCAGGTGGTGCTGGCCTTCCGGGCCGACCAGCCCCGCGAACCGTGGCGCCCCGCGCTCCGCTTCGCCGCCCTGGCCGCGGTGGCCATCGCCATGAGCCCGGCCTCGGTGGTCGCCTTCGCGCTGGTGGTGGTCACCGCCATCGTCGTCGCCCTGGGCAGGGCGGATGCCGCCGGGCGCCGGCTGGCGGTCCGCCAGTCGCTGTTCCTCGGCGGCGGGTTCGTGCTCGCCCTGGCCCTGCTGCTGCCCTGGAGCGCGCGGCTGCTGACCGGCTCGGTGTTCGCCGCCCTGGGCCGGCCGCTGGCCACCCCCACCATGGCCGAGCTGCTCCAGCTCCGGCCGGGCGGGGGCGGCATGCCCGGGCCGCTGGTCGGGCCCGTCTACCCGGCCGTGGCTCTGGCCGCCCTGTTCCTCGCCGGCGCCGTCGGCCGCCGCCGCCAGGCCTTCTTCCTGCTCTGCGGCTTCCTGGCCGCCGTCCTTCTGGCCGCCTGGCAGGCCAAGGGGCTGGTCCCGCGGGTCACCGACTGGCCGGCCGGGCTGCTGGTGCCAGGGGCGGTGGCCTGGGCCGCGGCCGCCGGCCTCGGCCTGGCCGGCCTCGCCCCGGCGCTGCGCCGGCTGGAGGCGCGCTTCAGCCTCCGCCGCGTGGTCGCCGCCGCCCTGGTGCTGGGGTGCGCCGTGACCGGGCTGCTGGTCGCCGGGCACCTGGTCCGCGGCGTCTGGTCGCCGATGACGGCGGTCGACAGCCCGGCCCTGCCGGCCACCGTGACCCGCAGCCAGGCCCGGGTGCTGTGGCTGGCCGGGCGGCCCGACCACGGGGTCGACTTCGCCGTCACCGGGCCCAAGGGCCGGACCCTGCTCGACCCGGGCCGGCCCCCGGCGGTGGCCGCCGACGACCTGGGCTCGGTGGTGACCGACATCGTCCAGGCCCGCACCCACCGGGCCGGGTCGATGCTGCGCATGTTCGGCATCGGCTACGTGGTCGTGAAGCCCGGGCCCGAGGCCGACCGGCTGACCGACCTGGTGGCCAGGCAGCAGGACCTCGACGCCCGGCCGACCGAGCAGGCGGCGCTGTTCGCCGGCCCGGGGGTGCCGCGGACGGCCTGGGTCCTCCCTGGCGACAACCCGCCGGCCGAGGTCCAGGACATGCTGACCACCCCGGAGCAGCCGGCGCCGATCCCCGACCCGGAGACCGGGCGGATCGACGCCACCGGGCCGGGCACGGTCGTGCTGATGGTCCCGGAGTCCGGGGTCTGGGAGGCCACCGTCGGCGGCGCCCGGCTGGAGCCGACCACCGCCCTCGGCTGGGCCCAGGCGTTCAAGCTGCCGGCGGGGGCCAGCGGCAGCCTGGCCGTGGACCGGACCGGCCAGGACCGGCGCCTGACCCTGCTGCTGCTCGAGGCCCTGCTGATCCTGGCCACCGTGGCCACCATGGCCCGCCCGACCCGGGTCGCCCCGCCGGTCGCCCCGACCACCAGTGTCGACGACACCGCCGGTGGTGACTTCATCCCGGCCGGCCTGGCCAGGGGAGGTGTGGCCCGGTGAGCGACCAGCAGCCCCCTGGAGGCCCGCTCGGCCCTGGCGAGGACAGCCCGGCCCCCCTGATCCCGAGCCGCGCCGCCCGCCACCAGAAGCAGCGGGGCCGGATGTTCGGCGGCCGCGGGGCCAAGCCACCCGCCGAACCGCCGGCGCCGCCCCGGCCGGAGCCGCCGCATCAGGAGCCGCCCCGTCAGGATCGGCCTCGCGAGGCGCCGCCCCGGCCGGAACCCCGGCGTCCGCAGCCGCCCCGCCAGCGGCCGCGAGTCCGGGCGGTGTCCCAGCTCCCGGGCCGGCGCCCGCCGGCGCCACCTCGGGAGGCGCCGGACGGTGAGCCACGCCGCCGGCCCGCCCTCAAGGCCCCCCAGCTCCAGGTCCCGAAGGTCGGGGACCTGCGCGGCTCCAGCGTCGGCCTGGCCGGCACCCTGGTCGTGGTGGCCGCGGTGCTGGTGCTGGGAGTCAACGCCCTCCCCTCGGCCAAGCCGCCGGCCACCCCGGTCACCCGCGACCCCTACTCGGCCCGCTGGGTGTGCCCCCTGCTCGGCGGCCAGACCACCGCGGTGACCGTCGCCAACGTCGGCACCGCGCCCGCGGCGCTGCGGACCACCATCCGCGAGAACGGCAAGAAGTCGGCACCCAAGAACACCCAGCTGGACGCCGGCGCCACCCAGCAGCTGTCGCTGAAGCCGGCCCAGGCCGGCCTGGTGCAGGTGGAGGCGTTCAGCGCCCCGGTGGTGGTCAGCGCCCCCGGCATCGGCTGTGCCGCCGGGCCGGGCAACCGCTGGTGGCTGCCCGCCTCCGACACCCGCTTCGGCACCGACACCAAGGTGATCATCGCCAACCCCGAGAGCGAGCCGGCCGTGGTCGACCTGGTGCCCCACCTGACCTCGGGCTCGATCCGCTCCAACGACCGCGAGGTGTTCATCAAGCCCGGGGAGGTGCAGGTCCGAACCCTCGGCGACGAGGCCCCGGCCGGGCTCAAGCCCTCGGTCGAGGTGGTCGCCAGGGCCGGCCGGGTGGTCGTCGGCGCCGCCGTGAGCAGCCCCGGCAAGAAGCCGACCCTGCTGCCGGCCCAGGGGACGGCCAGGCCGCGGTGGTCGTTCGCGGGCGGGCAGAGCGGCGGCGGCAGCCAGACCGAGGTGCTGGTCACCAACCCCAACGCGACCCCGCTCCAGGTGGAGGTCCAGGTGACCACGTCCAAGGGGACGTTCCGGCCCCCCGGCGAGTTCGGCGAGCCGATCGCCAACGGCGGCACGGCCGAGCTCGACATCCCCACCCTGGACGTCAAGGGGCCGTTCGCCGTCCAGGTCCGGTCGGTCAACGGGTCCCCGTTCGTGGCCGCCCTGCGGGTCACCGAGGGCGACGGCAACCAGACGACCTCGCGCATCGACCTCGGCACCGGCCAGGCCGAGCAGGGGTGGCTGGTCCCGGGGGCGACCGGCGGTGGGGAGCTGGTGCTGGCCAACGTGTCCACCGAGGAGCTCGAGGCCCGGCTCGGCGACCTCACCGCCGGCGGGGCCGCCGCCGGCGACCCGATCCGGGTCCCGCCGGGCCGGCTCACCGTGAAGAAGGTCCCCGACGGGATCGAGAACCTGGTCGTCCAGGCGGGCACGGCCGGGCTGGTGGCGGCACCGCGGGACGGCGGCCCGATCGTCCCCGGGTCGGCCATCGGCGGCCTCCCCGCCGGCGGGCCGGTCGTGCCCGGGCCGGCCGCCGCCCCCTGACCCCGGGCCGGCCGCTACCAGCCCAGCTCGTCCAGGCGGTCGTCGTCGATGCCGAAGTAGTGGGCGACCTCGTGGATCACGACCTCGCGGACCAGCTCGGCCAGGTCGGCGTCGGAGCGGGCCCTGGCCTCGATGGGCCGGCGGAACAGGACGATCCGGTCAGGGAGGACGCCGAAGTAGCCGGCGCCCCGCTCGGTCAGGGGGACGCCCTGGTAGAGGCCGAGCAGCAGCTCGCCGCCGGGGACCTCGTCGCCGCGGGGGGTCTCCTCGACCACGAAGTCGACGTTGGACAGCCGCTCCCGGAACTGCTCGGGGATCGACTCCACGGCCTCCTCGACCAGCCGCATGAACGCCTCCCGGCCGGTCCCCGGCGGCTGCACGGTGGGCAGGCGAAGGCGGGGCCGGGGTGCGCGGCGGCCGTGGCGGTTGCGGTACAGGACGGCGCCCCTCCTGGGGTCGGGGAACTCGGCCAAACGATACCCGCGGTCATGCTTGACCGGCAGGGCCGGGCGTCGTACGTTGCCCCCGGCGCCCACGGGAACCGGTAGGGGAAACCTGACAGTTGCCGCGGGCGTCGCGAGCGTGCTAGCCCGTTCGGGTGGTGTCCCAGTCACCCTTGCGGGCTATGTGTCGCGCTGCCGCGGACGCCGATGGCTTGAGGGCACTCGCTTCCTCAACCCGAAGGGCTCCGCCATGACCTGCCCCGCCTGCACCTCCACCCGCCTGACGGCGATCCAGATCCGCCTGGCTCCCGACGAGGACCACACCTTCGCGTCCTGCCAGGCCTGCGAGTGGAAGGGCTGGTTCAAGGAGGGCGCCGACGTCCCCCTGGGCAAGGTCCTGTCGCTGGCCAGTGAACGCCGGTTCTGAACCCAGATCTGAACCCAGACTAGAATCGCGGGCGTCCCGAGTTCCCGCCGCAAGGAGCCGCCGTGCCCGCCGCCCTCGACCAGGTGTTCAAGGCCTACGACGTCCGCGGGGTCTATCCCGACCAGCTGGACGAGGAGCTGGCCGAGCGGGTCGGGCGGGCGTTCGTGGTCCTCACCGGGACGGGGACCCTGGCCATCGGGCAGGACATGCGGCCGTCATCCAAGCCGATGGCCGACGCCGTGGCCGCCGGGGCGACCGCCCAGGGGGCCGACGTGCTCCGGGTCGGGCTCTGCTCGACCGACATGCTCTACTTCGTCTCCGGCGCCCTCGACGTGGCCGGGGTGATGCTGACCGCCTCCCACAACCCGGCCCGCTACAACGGCCTCAAGCTGTGCCGGGCCGGTGCGGTGCCGGTGGGGGAGGACTCCGGCCTGGCCGACATCAAGGCGATGGTCGCCGCCGGCGAGCCGGCCGCCCCGAGCGCCCACCGGGGCCGGGAGCGCCAGGCCGACGACCTCCTGGAGCGGTACGCGGCCCACGTGCGGAGCTTCGCCGACCGCGGCTCGCTGCGGCCCCTCAAGGTGGTCGCCGACGCCGGCAACGGCATGGCCGGCCACGTCGTCCCGGCGGTGTTCCAGGGCCTGCCGTTCGAGCTGGTGCCGATGTACTTCGAGCTGGACGGCAACTTCCCCAACCACCCGGCCGACCCGCTGAACCCCGAGAACCTCCGCCAGCTCCAGGCCCGGGTGGTGGCCGAGGGCGCCGACGTCGGCCTGGCCTTCGACGGCGACGCCGACCGGGTGTTCCTGGTCGACGAGCAGGGCGCGACCGTCCCCTCGAGCCTGGTCGGGGCGCTGGTGGCCCGGCTGATGTGCGAGCGCGAGCCGGGCGCGACCGTGCTCCACAACCTGATCTGCTCGCGGGTCGTGCCCGAGACGATCCGCGAGGCCGGCGGCGTCCCGGTCCGGACCCGGGTCGGCCACAGCTTCATCAAGCAGGTCATGGCCGAGACCGGGGCCATCTTCGGCTGCGAGCACTCCGGCCACTACTACTTCCGCGACAATTACCGGGCCGACTCCGGGCTGATCGCCGCCCTGGTCGCCCTGGACGCCCTCTCCCGGGCGGGCCGCCCGCTGTCCGAGGTCCTGGCCCCCTACCGCCGCTACGCCGCCTCGGGCGAGGTCAACCGCCGCGTCGACGGCGACCCCCGGAAGGTCATCGAGGAGGTGGCCGGCCGCTACCCGGCCTCCTCGACCGACTTCCTGGACGGGCTGACCGTGGAGGACGGCGATTGGTGGTTCAATCTGCGACCGAGCAACACCGAGCCGCTGCTCCGGCTGAACGTCGAGGCCGCCACCGAGGCCGAGATGGCCAGGGTGCGGGACGAGGTGCTGGAGGCGGTCGGCGGCGACCCCGCCTGAACGGCTCCGAGGAGGAACCCACGATGGCCCTTGACGCGAAGCTGCTGGAGATCCTGGCCTGCCCCAACTGCCACGGCGAGGTCGAGTACCTGGAGGCCGAGCAGGTGATCGAGTGCCGGGGCGAGTGCCGCTACCGGTACCCGGTGCGCGACGACATCCCGGTGATGCTGATCGAGGAGGCCGAGAAGCCCGGGACGTCGCCGTCGTGAGCGCGCCGCCGGGCGCCTCGCGCCGCTCGGTCCTGGACGACCGGGCCGCGCTGGCCGGGCGCGACCCGGGCGACATGCTCGGCCAGGTCGCCGGCGCCGGCGGGCAGGCCCGGGTCGCGCTGCGCGCTGCCCAGGCCGCGCCCCTGATCGGGCCCCTGCCCGAGGTCGTGGTGGTGGCCGGGATGGGCGGCTCCGGGATCGCCGGGGACGTGCTGGCTGCGCTCGCCTTCGCCGAGTCGGCCGTGCCCGTGGTGACCGCCAAGGGCGACCGGCTTCCGGGGTTCGTGGGGCCGGGGACGCTGCTGGTGGCCGTTTCCTACTCCGGCAACACCGCCGAGACCCTGTCCGCGGTCATCCAGGGGCTGGCCGAAGGGGCCCGGCTGGTCGCGGTCACCTCGGGCGGCGCCCTGGCCGAGGTCGCCCAGGCCCGGGGCGCCCCGCTGGTCACCATCGAGGGCGGCCGCATGCCCCGGGCGGCCTTGTGGTCGCTGGTCGTCCCCGTCTGCTCGGCCGCCGAGGCGGTCGGGGTCCTGCCGCCCCTGACCAACCAGCTCGGCGCCGCCGCCGACGCCCTCGACGAGGAGGCCTCGGCCCTCGGCCCGGCGGTGGCCACCGAGGAGAACCCGGCCAAGCAGGCCGCCCTGCGGCTGCTGGACCGGCTGCCCGTGGTCTGGGGCAGCGGCCAGCTGGGCGCGGTCGCCGCCACCCGGTTCCGCACCCAGTGCAACGAGAACGCCAAGGTGCCGGTCGTCTCCGGGGCCCTCCCGGAGGCCAACCACAACGACGTCATGGGCCTGGAGGGTGGGCTCGGCCCCGACCGCGAGCTGGTCCTGTTGCGGGACGAGCCCGGCGAGCACGAGCGTGACGGCCGCCGTGTCCAGGCCGTCCTCACCGCCCTCAAGATCGCCGACCCGGTCGTGCGCACCGCCGGCACCGGCCCGGCCCTGGCCCGCCTGGCCCGCCTGACCGCGTTCGCCGACTTCACCTCGGTCTACCTGGGGATCGCCCGGGGGGTCGACCCCACCCCCATCCGCACCCTGGACGAGGTCAAGGCCGCCCTCGCCAGCGAGACCGGAGCCGCCCGTTGACCGCGGCGGCCACCCCGGCCGTGCCCGAGGCGGTGCGGGCGGCCGCGGCGGCCCTCGAACCACGCCTGCCGGAACGCCCCGCGGTCGCCCTGGTGCTCGGGTCGGGGCTCGGGGGGCTGGCCGACGAGGTGGAGGGCGCGACCCGGGTGCCGGCGGCCGAGATCCCCGGGATGCCGGTGCCCCGGGTCCCTGGCCACGCCGGCGCGGTGGTGGCCGGGCGGCTGGCCGGCGTCCCCGTGCTCGTGCTCGCCGGCCGGGTCCACACCTACGAGGGCTACAGCGCGGCCGAGGTCGCGTTCGCGACCCGGGTCGCGGCCGCCGTCGGCTGCCGCGCCCTGGTCGCGACCAACGCCGCCGGCGGCCTGAACCTCGACTACGACCCGGCCGACCTCATGGTCCTCACCGACCACATCAGCTTCCTGTTCGACAACCCCCTGCGCGGCGCCCCGCACTTCGTCGACCTCGCCGGCGCCTACGACGCCGACCTGCGGGCGGCGGCGGTCGGGGCCGGGGAGGCCAAGGGCGTGCCGGTCCGCCAGGGCGTGTACCTGGCCGCCGCCGGGCCGTCCTACGAGACCCCGGCCGAGATCGCCATGTTCCGCTCCTGGGGGGCCGACGCGGTCGGCATGTCGACCGTGCCCGAGGTGATCGCCGCCCGCGCCCACGGCCTGCGGGTGGCCGCCATCTCGGCCATCACCAACGTGCACCGGCCCGGCGGCACCCCGACCAGCCACGCCGAGGTGCTGGAGGTCGCGGCCCTGGTCCGGCCCCGGTTCCGCGAGCTCGTGCTGTCGCTGCTCCCGGCCGCCGCCGGCGCTTGATCCGGTAGCCTTACGGCCGCACCCAACTGGAGGAGGACCCTTGCCGTACGACGTGACCGACCTCGCCCTGGCTGACGAGGGGCGCCTGCGCATCGAGTGGGCTGACCGGCACATGCCGGTGCTGCGCGACATCCGCGCCCGCTTCGAGAAGGAGCGGCCCCTCGAGGGCCTCAAGGTCGCGGCCTGCCTGCACGTGACCACCGAGACGGCCAACCTGATGCGCACCATCAAGGCCGGCGGCGCCAGCGTCGTGCTGTGTGCCTCCAACCCGCTGTCGACCCAGGACGACACCGCCGCCGCCCTGGTCGAGCACTACGGGATCGACACCTTCGCCCGCCGCGGGGTCGACACCGAGGGCTACTACCGCCACCTCGAGGCGGCGCTCGCCACCCGGCCCAACATCACCATGGACGACGGCTGCGACCTGGTCACCCTGCTCCACACCAAGCGGCGCGACCAGCTGCCGGAGGTCCGGGCCGGCACCGAGGAGACCACCACCGGGGTCATCCGGCTGCGCCAGATGGAGCGCGAGGGCGCCCTCGCCTACCCGATCATCGCCGTCAACGACACCCCGACCAAGCACCTGTTCGACAACCGCTTCGGCACCGGCCAGTCGACCATCGACGGCATCCTGCGGGCCACCAACCTGCTCCTGGCCGGCACGACCTTCGTGGTCGCCGGGTATGGCTACTGCGGCAAGGGCCTGGCCATGCGCGCCCGCGGCCTCGGGGCCAAGGTCACCGTCACCGAGGTCGACCCCATCCGCGCCCTGGAGGCGGCCATGGAGGGCTTCAAGGTCGCGCCCATGGCTCAGGCGGCCCGCGAGGCCGACGTGATCGTGTCGGTCACCGGCGACCGCGACGTGCTCCGCCGCGAGCACTTCGAGGTCATGAAGGACGGGGTCGTGCTGGCCAACTCCGGCCACTTCGACGTCGAGATCGACAAGGCCGCC
>DASZON010000188.1:0-3477 GCA_035550755.1 Actinomycetota bacterium
CCGGGGCCCGCGGGGCCAGCGGGTGGTCGACGCCAGCTTCCTGCTGCTGCTCAACGGCGGCACCGAGCCGGCCCTGTTCACCCTCCCGGGCGACCCCTGGGCCAAGGAGTACGAGCTGGTCGCCGACACCGGCCTGGCCTATGTCCGGCCGCCCGGGGCCGACGCCCCCAGCTACCTGGCCGGCGAGGAGCTTTCCATGACATCGCGGAGCCTTGCAGTGTTGCGTAGGCGAGCATGAAGCCGGTCCCTGATCCATGTGGGGGGAGCTCGCTCCCCCCACGGCCCCCCAAGAGCGCCTGTGCCATGGTCTTGTTGGTTGCTCTGCTCCTGGTCCTCGCCGGGTGCGGTGGGGGGGAGGCGCCGCCGACCACCCCGACCATCCCGCCGCCGTCGACCTCGGGGGGCGGCGGCGCCCGGGACCCCGGGGTCGAGGTGCAGCCCGAGGCGTTCCCCGCCGGCGGTGGGTCGGGGATCGTGGCCTCCAGGCGGTACCCGGGCGTGCTGTGGGCGATCCGCGACCGGGGCGCCGAGGACCGACCCGGCCGGCCCCAGAACGCGCTGTACGCCTACAAGGTGACCGGCGGCCGGGTCGGCAAGGTCGGCAAGGCCGCCTTCAAGGCCGTGCCCATGCCCGTCCCGGACCGCGACTGGGAGGACATCGCCCGCGACGACGACGGCAACCTCTGGATCGGCGACATCGGCAACAACGAGTGCGACCGTGACGACACCGCCCTGCTCAAGGTCCGCGAGCCCGACCCGGCGGCGACCGGCAAGGCCAGGCTGCTGGCCACCTACCGCTACCGGTTCCCCGACCCCCCGCCCGGCTGCGCCGGCCGCAACGCCGAGGCGATGTTCCTGGTCGACGACGTGCCCTACCTGATCGACAAGGCCGAGGAGTCGACCGTCTACCGGTTCCCGCGCCTGGACCCCGCCGGCACCGTGACCTTGGAGAGGGTCGGGGTCCTGGCCGGAGAGGTGGCCAACCTGTCGGGCGCCGACCTGTCGGCCGACCGGACCCGGCTGGCCGTGGACACCCACACCGCGCTCTACATCTACCAGGCCGGCGACCCCGCGGCCGACGGGGCGACCCTGGTCGCCGACCTGATCAGCCGCCCCCCGGCCTGGACGGTCCAGCTCGGCGGCGGCCAGGCGGGCGGCGGTCGCCCGAACAACGTCGAGGGCGTCGCCTTCGGCTGGGACAGCCACGACCTCAACCTGCTGGCCGAGAACCGCGACGTCTACTTCGTGCCCGCCGCCGTCTACGAACGCTGAGGCGGGGCGGGCGCCGGCTCCAGGGGCGCGTTGCGGGGCCAGGGCCGCAGGCCCTCGAGCTGGCGGGCCACCGACAGCAGCAGGGCCTCGCCCCCCGGGGCGGCGGCCAGCTGGACCCCGAGGGGCAGCCCGTCGTCGGTGGCGCCGGCCGGGACCGAGGCGGCCGGGAACCCGACCAGGTTGAACGGCGGCGGGAACGGCATGTAGGCGGTCAGGCCGAGCAGGGTCCCGGCCAGCCCCTTGCCCTGGTAGGCGCCGATCCGCAGCGGCGGCTGGGCCAGGGTCGGGCTGAGGAGCAGGTCGTGGTCGGCGAACCAGGCCTGGAAGCGGGCCAGGACCTTGCGGGGCGGGCCGTCCGGGGCCGACCGGGCCCGGCGCAGCAGCCTGCCCGCGCGGGCCTCGGCCCGGGTCCGGGGCTCCAGGGCCTCCCAGGACACGTGGTCGGCTTCCTCGGCGCAGCCGTGGAACACCCGCTGCAGGAACGGGGCGGCGTCGCCGTTGCGCCAGGGCGGGTCGACGCGCTCGACCCGGTGGCCGGCGCCGGCCAGGGCGTCGGCGGTGGCGTCCATGACCGCCCGGACCCGCGGGTCGACCTTGACCCCGACCGCCCCCGGCTTGGCGCTGACCCCGACCCGCAGCGGCCGCTCCGGGGGCGCCACCGCCCGGAAGCGGTCCCCGCCGGCGAGCACGTCGAGGGCCAGGGCGAGGTCGGCCACGGTGGTGGCCAGGGGCCCGAACTCGCTCATCCGCGCCCAGGTGGAGACGCCGGTCTGCGGGAACGGCACCACCCCGTGACCGGGCTTGAGGCCGACCAGCCCGCAGTTGGAGGCGGGCATGCGGATCGAGCCGCCGCCGTCGGCGGCCAGGGCGATCGGGACCATGGCCGCGGCCACCGCGGCCGCGCTGCCCCCCGAGGACCCGCCCGGGGTGTGGTCGAGGCTCCAGGGGTTGCGGGTGGCCCCGTATGCCTCGCTCTCGGTGAACGGCCACAGGCACAGCTCGGGCACGTTGGTCTTGCCGACGAGCAGCGCCCCCGCCTCCCGGAGGCGCCGGACCAGCTCGTCGTCGGCCGCGGCCGGCTCGGGGCTGGTCGCCGCCGAGCCGTTGCGGGTCGGGACCCCGGCCAGGTCGACGTTGTCCTTGATGGCCACCGGCACCCCGGCCAGCGCCAGGCCGTCGAGGTCGCCCCGGTCCTCCAGCGCCCGGGCCTCGGCCCGGACCTCCTCGGTCCGGAGCAGCCGGAACGCGCCCACCTGGTCGTCGAGGGCGGCGATCCGGTCCAGGTGCTGCTCCAGCACCTCGGTCGGCGGCACCCGCCCCGACCGGACGGCGGCCGCGATGCCGACCGCGGTCTCGCCCACGTAACGATCGCCCATGCCGACCTCCCGCCAGCTCCCGCTAGGCTGTCGTGTCCATGGCAGGCTATCAATCCACCTACCGGCTGCAGCTGTCGGCCGGGTTTCCGTTCGCGGCCGCCCGGGCGGTCGTGCCCTACCTGGCCGACCTGGGCGTCTCCCACCTCTACACCTCGCCGGTGCTGCGGGCCCGGACCGGCTCGCCCCACGGCTACGACGTGGTCGACCCCACCCAGGTCTCCCCCGAGCTGGGCGGCGAAGACGGCCTGCGCGACCTGGTGGCCGCGCTCCGGTCCGCCGGCATGGGCCTGATCGTCGACCTGGTCCCCAACCACCTGACCACCTCGGAGGAGAACCCCTGGTGGGTCGCGACCCTCCGCGGCGGCCCGGACGCCGAGGCCGCCCGGGTGTTCGACATCGACTGGGAGGCCGGTGGGGGCAAGGTCCGCCTCCCGGTCCTGGGCGGCCCGCTGGACGAGGTGGCCGGCCAGGTCCGGGTCGCCGACGGCTGGGTCACCTACCACGAGCACCGCTTCCCCATGGCTCCCGGCACCGACCGCCTCGACCAGCAGCACTACGAGCTGGTCGACTGGCGCCGGGCCGCCGTCGACCTCAACTACCGCCGCTTCTTCACCGTCAACGAGCTCATCGGGGTCCGCCAGGAGGACCCCGAGGTCTACCGGTTGACCCACGCCACGGTCCTCGGCCTGGTCGCAGACGGCCTGATTGACGGGATCCGGGTCGACCACATCGACGGCCTGGCCGATCCGGCCGGGTATCTGGAGCGGCTGGCCGCCGAGGTCCCGTTCGTGGTCGTGGAGAAGATCCTCGAGGACGGCGAGCGCCTGCC
>DASZON010000189.1:0-32038 GCA_035550755.1 Actinomycetota bacterium
CGCCGTGCTCCCGCTGGTCCTGGAGCTGCTCCGGGGCGAGCAGCCGAAACCGCTGGCCATGGCCGGCCTGGCCCTGGTGCTGCTCGGGATCGCGGTGACCTCCCTGGCCCCGGGCGAGCTGGCGGCGGGCGAGTCCGAGCCCGAGGCCCCGGCGCCCACCTGGCATGGCCCGCCGGCCACCCGGCGGGCCGCCGCCCCGCCACGCCCGCGCCTCCCCATCCTGCTCGCCCTGGCCGCGGCGGTGCTGTTCGGGCTGTTCTTCGTCGGGGTCGACCTGGGCGGCGTCGCCGCCGGCGGGAGCGTCCTCTGGGTCGCGCTCGGGATCCAGCTGGGGGCGCTGCCCACCACCTACGTCGGGGCGCTGCGCACGCTGGGGCGGCGCGGGCTCAGCATCCGCGACCCGGCCCTGCTGGCCCCGGTGGCCACGCTGACCGTGCTCAACCTGTGCGGCGACGCCTTCCTGGCGTACGCCGTGACCCGCGGCGACCTGGCCACCGTCAGCGTCCTGGCCTCGCTGGCCCCGGTGGTCACGGCCCTGCTCGCCCGCGCCCTGACCGCCGAGCGCCCCAGCGGCCCCCAGGCCGTCGGGGCCGCCATGGCCCTGCTCGGCACCATGATCGTGTCCGCCGTCCACGCGGCCGCCTAGCGTACAGTCGAGCGACCACCCGCCGACGGAGGACCAACCATGGCCAAGCTCGAGGCGGGCGCCCAGGCGCCCTCCTTCACCCTGCCCGACCAGGACGGCAACCCGGTGTCGCTGGACGACTTCAAGGGGACCAAGGTCCTGGTCTACTTCTACCCGGCCGACGACACCCCCGGCTGCACCAAGGAGGCCTGCCAGTTCAACGACAACCTGGCCGGCTTCCAGGCCGCCGGCGTGCCCGTGCTCGGCGTCTCCCCCGACAACGCCGCCAGCCACCAGCGCTTCCGCGGCAAGTACGGCCTCCAGTTCCCGCTCCTGACCGACGCCGACCACACCGTCATGGACGCCTGGGGCGCCTGGGGCGAGAAGACCCGCTACGGCCGCACCTCGGTCGGCGTCCTGCGCTCCACCTTCCTCGTCGACGAGCAGGGCCACATCGAGCACGCCTGGCACAACGTCAAGGCCGACGGCCACGCCGCCACCGTCCTGGCCCAGCTCCAGGACTGACGAGCGGCGGCCCGAACCACCCGATTCCCCGAAGCGCCGCGAGCGGGTCGGGGGGGAGGGTGGGCCAGCGGGTGATGAGCTGGGCGTCGGGGCGGACCAGGGTCGCGCCGGTGGGGCCGATGCCGACGACCTCGGCGGCCTCGGGGTCGAGGGCGAGGACCTCGAGGGGGAACGGTGGGTCGAGGGTGGCGGCCGCGGCGGTCCAGGGCTGGCCGGACGGGCCGGTGAGGAGGGTCAGGCCGGGGCCGAGCAGGTCGAGGGTGGAGCGGGGGTGGCCGTTGGCGGCGGTGAGCCAGGCGTGGGGGAGGCGGTGGTTGAGGTCCTCGGCCAGGGCCTCGGCGCCGTCGGGCTCGCCGTGCTCGACGGCGGAGCGGGCGGCCCGGCGGGCGCCGATCGGGCGCCACTCGGCCTCGTAGCTGTCGAGCAGGTCCGGCCCGGCCCAGCCGTGGTGGACCCAGGCGAGCTTCCAGCCGAGGTCGTGGCCCTCGGCCACGGCGGTGTTCATGCCCATGCCGCCACGCGGGGTCATGCGCTGGGCGGCGTCGCCGGCCAGGAAGGCGCGGCCCGCCCGGTAGCGGTCGGCGACCTGGGCGGCGAACGAGAACGCCCCCTTGGCCACGACCTCGACCGGCAGGTCGGCCACCCCGGCGGCGGCCCGGATGAGCGCGGCCAGGCGCTCGTCGGTGTAGTCGGCCAGCCGCTCGCGCTCGGGTGCCCACTGGCGCCCGTAGAGCCAGCGGTCGCCGGCGCCGTTGGGCACGAGCACCCCGGCGGCCTCGGGGTGCCGGATGAAGTAGATGCCGTGGCGGCGGCCGCCCACGAGCTCGGCCAGGGGCGCCTCGAACAGCACGGTGAGCTGCTCGTTGAGGTGGTCGGGGCCCGCCATGGCGATGCCGAGGAGGCTCCGCACGCGCGAGTGGGCGCCGTCGGCGCCGACCAGGTGGCCGGCCCGGACGGTGCGCGAGGCCCCGGTCGCCGGTTCCCGCAGGACCACGGTCACCCCGTCGGTGTCCTGGTCGAGGGCGACCAGCTCGGTGCCGAAGCGGGCCTCGGCCAGCCCGGAGCGCTCCAGGTGGCGCAGCAGGACCGGCTCCAGGTGGTCCTGGGGCACGGCGGCAAGGGTGGTGGGGCTGGCCGCGGCCGCCTGGGCGAAGCCGGCGACCCCGAGGGGCAGCTCGGTTCCCTCCGGGGAGGCCAGGGTCTCGGCCGCCCAGGCGCCGGTGGCGGTGAGGTCGAGCTGGCCGGCCCGGACCTCGTCCTCAAGGCCCCAGGAGCGCAGCAGCTCCATGGTGCGGGTGCTGACGGCCGTGGCCCTCGGCAGCGGCGACAGGCCCGGGTTGCGCTCGACCAGCAGCGACCCGACGCCCCCGCCGGCCAGGGTGGCCGCCGTGACCAGGCCGGCCGGCCCGGCCCCGGCGACCACCACCGGCACCCGGTGGACGCGGTCAGCGGGCACGATGCTCCTCCTCTTCCTGGGCCTGGCGAATCCGCTGGACGGCCAGGACCCCGGACGGGTCGATGACGGCGCCGGCGTAGGCCAGGGCCTCGACGACGGCCCAGAGCCTGGACGGCCGGGGTGCGGGAGCGGGGTCGGTGTGGTCGCTGGCGGCCCGCTCCCGGAAGGCCGGGGGGCGGGTGGCGGTGCTGACGGTGAGCTGGCTCATGGGATCTCCCCTCACGAACTGGTGTGCTGGGAGCACCATGCGCCGGCGGGCTGACGTGGCCCTGTGGGTTCGCTGCCGGTCCGCGGCCGCCGCCGCGTGGCGGGCGGGAGGTGCTAGGCGGGCAGGTCGGTCAGGGGCCGGCGGCCGGCGAAGCCGGTGTCCGGCCAGTGCCACCACTCGACCGCCGGCTCGCCCAGCACCCAGCACAGGAGGTACTCGCGGCCGTCGGCCAGCCGGGCCGGGAAGTCGACCAGCCCGGCGTCCAGGTCCCGCAGGATGATCCCCTCGCCGGTCAGCGCCTGGACCGCGTCCCGCAGCTCCCCGGCCCCTTTCGGGGGAGCGGGGTGGCCGTTGCCCTCCCGGAGCCCGGCCGTGCCGTCGCGCTCCTGCTTGGCCTCGGCCACCAGCTCGCGGATCCGCTCCAGGGCGGCCCCGACCCGCGGCAGGGCGGCGTTGGCCCGCTCGACCGTCCAGGGCTCGGCTCGGGACATGCCGGTCAGCCTACCCGGTCGGCCTCGGGTGCCAGGTCGACCGCCACCGGGAGGGAGGAGCGGCGCCAGCTGGACAGGTCGCCGCCGTAGCCGGGCTGGTACTTGTCGGTGACCAGGCGGCGGGCCAGGTCGTCCTCGCCCGACCCGGGGGCGACCACCCGGGCGCGGGCGGCCAGGGCGGGGGCGTCGCGGCGGCCGATGCGGACGGTGACCTCCGGGTCGGCCAGCAGGTTGCGGACCCAGTCGGAGCCGTCCCGGCCGCCCGACAGCAGGTACAGGGTGCGGTCCGCGAGCGCGAACCAGATCTCGATCGTATGCGGCCGCCCCGACACCCGGCCACTGGTGGTCAGGTAGCAGAACGGCGCCGCGCCCCGGTCGTCCATGGGCGCCAGGGTCGCACACCGGCCGGGTAGACTTCCGCCCATGCAGGTGGACGGGCTGGTCGTCGGCGAGGGCACGGTCGGCCCCGAGCACATCGACTACAACGGGCACATGAACGTCGTCCACTACCGGGCCGCCTTCGACCTCTCCACCGACGGGCTGTTCGCCCACCTCGGGCTGGCGCCGGACGAGTACAACGTGCGCACCGGGGCGACCCTGATGGTGGTGGAGGAGCACACCCGCTACCACGCCGAGCTGGCCGAGGGGGAGCGGTACCGGATCCTGGCCCGCATGGTCGGGCACTCGGCCAAGAAGCTCCACTACCTGCTGGTGATGGAGCACATCGAGCGGGGCGTCGTGGCCGCGACCCACGAGGAGCTGGCCATCCACGTCGACCTGGCCGCGCGGCGCTCCAGTCCGCTGCCGCCCGAGGTCCTGGCGGCCGTGGAGGCGCTGGAGGCGGCCCAGGCCCACCTGCCGCCCCCGCCCGACCTGGGGCGGGTCATCGCCCCCTGAGGTCGTCGCCACGCTCGAGCCGCTCCTTGAGGGTCCGGTAGCTCACCGGGGCCGCCCGCTGGGCCTGCCGGCGGACCAGCGGCAGCAGCGACCGGCCGAGCCCGTGGCCCTCGAAGTCGAGGGTGAAGGTGACCCGCGACCCGGTCCCGTCGCCCAGCGGCTCCACGGTGACGGTGGCGCTCGGCCGGACCGGGCCACCGACGGCCCGTGCCGCCCAGCGCCGGGGGGCGTCGGCCTCGGTGACCTCCTGGGTCATGGACCGGTCGCTGCCGCCGATCCGGCGGGTGGTGGTGAACCTGGAGCCGGCCCCGCCCGGCCGGCCGCCCTCGATCCGCACGGCGACCACGTCGCGCTGCCACTCGCCGAACCGCGAGGGGTCGGTGACGTAGGCATACACCTCGCCGGGGGGGCGGACGATCTCGATGCTGGACACCATCGGCGCCATGACTGCTCCTCCTCCTCCTGTCACATCGGCGGGGCCGGGCCCGTCACCGCCCTGACGGAACCCGGCGGGAGAATCGGACGATGGACGACCCCGACTGGCTGGCCGAACGGTTCGAGGCCCACCGCCCCCACCTGCGGGCCGTGGCCTACCACATGCTCGGCTCGGGCGGCGAGTCCGACGACGCCGTCCAGGAGGCCTGGCTGCGCCTCAGCCGCACCGACCCTGCCGGCCTCGGCAACCTCGGCGGCTGGCTCACGAGCGTGGTCGCCCGGGTCTGCCTGGACCTGCCGCGGGCCCGCCGAGCGCCTGGCCTTCGTGCTCCACGACCTGTTCGCCGTCCCCTTCGACGAGGTCGCGGCCATCCTGGGCCGCTCTCCGGCGGCGGCCCGGCAGCTGGCCAGCCGGGCCCGCCGCCAGGGACGGCGACTTCGAGGTCCTCCTGGCTCGCCTTCAGCTTCCGGGGCGGGCGGATCCTCGAGCTGGAGGTGATCTCCGACCCCGGGCGCCTGGCCGCGCTCGACCTGGTCCCGGTGGACGGCTGATGCGGGGTCAGCCGGTGCGGTGCAGCTCGGCGGCCAGGTGGTGCTGGAGGGGCTGGCCGACGGCGGCCATGTCCACGGTGTAGCCGAGGTGGTCGCCCTCCAGGGAGAAGTGGCGGTGGAGGGCGGTGACCTCCTTGGCGGTGGCGGTGCCGGCCAGGGTGGTGCTCCGCAGCTCGATCCGGCCGCCGTCCATCCGGCCCTCCTGGACCTCGACGATGCCGGTGGGGTGGGCCAGCACCAGCTCGACGGCCCCGCCCGGCTTGGCCCGCCAGTAGCCGCTCTCGGCGTGCAGGGGGCGGCCGTCGTCAAGGCTCCAGGTCCGCTGGGCATAGGCCAGGAACGGCTTGCCGACGTGCCAGAAGCGCAGCTCCTCGCCGTAGCGGAACGGCGAGATGGTCGGGTACTCCCCGGCGCCCTCGCCCTGCCAGGTCCCGAGCAGCCCGGCCAGGGGCTCGACCTCGGGGTGCAGCGGCGGCGGCGCGGCCTGCCCGCTCACCGGCCGTCCTCCTAGGCGCCCGGGCGGTCCGGGTCGGGGCCGGGCCGGGGGCAGGTGAGGGTGCGCAGGGTGCCGGGCACGCCCTGGACGCGGCTGACGATCAGCTTGCCGAGGGCGTCCAGGTTGGACGCCTGCACCTTGGCGATGACGTCGAACGGGCCGGCGGTCACCTCGGACAGCTCGACCCCGTCGATGGCGGTCACCGCCGCCGCCACCTCGCCGGCCCGTCCCACCTCCGTCTGGATCAGCACCCACGCCTTGAGCATCCCAGCACCGCCTCAGTCCCGTCCGGTCGTCGGGGGGTGGCCGCGGCCACCGTTGGCCAGCCCATCTGACCACGACTGCCCTCGGCCGCGAAACCCGTCGCGAGCCCGCGGGCTCAGCAGCGGACGCCGTCGTTGCGGGTGGCGACGATCGGCTCCTCGGCCGGGGTGCTGGAGCTCATCGAGGGGGCGCTGGAGTTGTCCAGGCGGCCGAAGTTCTGGGTCGCCCAGGCCCGGCCGCCGGAGCAGACGACCCCGATCCCGACCGAGTCGAAGCCCCGCTGGAGCATGTTCGCCCGGTGCCCCTCGGACTTCATCCAGCCGACGTGGAGCTGGTTGCCCATGCTCGGGTAGCCCTCGACCCAGGCGATGTTCTCGCCAAGGGCCGAGAACTTCGACATGCCGGGCAGGCTCCCGGCCGCGCCCAGGTCGCGGTGGGCGAAGTTGCCCGTGCGGGCCATCTGCTCGGACCAGTCGCCGGCCACCCGCGCCAGGTCGGGGTCCCACTTGAGGGCGGCAAGGCCCCGGGCCCGGCGCTCGGCGTTGAGCCGGTCGAACAGGTCGTTGGTCAGCGTCTGGGCGGTCGACCCCCCGCCGGCCGGGGCGTCGGCCGTGCTCGGCGGGGCGGTGGTCCGCGGCGCCCTCGAGGTGGTGGTGGCCGCACGGGTGGTGGTCGTCGGGGCGGTGCTGGTGGTCGTGCGCCCCGGCCGCCGCTTCGTCCCGTCGGCGAGGGCACCTGGGGCCTTGGCCGCCCGGGCGGAGTCGGCCGCGCGCGCGGCCGCGGTCGCCGGACGCTGGCCCTCCGGCCCGCCCACGCCCGGCTTGGCGCTGGCCGGCAGCAGCGCCCAGGCCAGCAGCAGGGGGAAGATGATCAGGAACCCCATCTTGAGGTTGCCGCGCCACGGCGAGGCGGCCCGGGCGTGGCGCGGGCGGGCCCTGGAGCCGCGTGGAGCCGGTTGGTTGCGCAAGCTGGCGAGCCTCTCGGGGGACCGGGCCAAGGCATCACCGATGCGACAAGCCCACGGGCGAGCCCCGCGCGCGTGCCGATGGCCTGCCGTTGGCCCAACTGGGGGATTGGGGGGGTGGCCGACGACGGCCGTACCCTTCCAAACCAGGCAGTTGCCTGTCAAGCCGGGCGGAACGGCCGGTGGACGGCCGGTAGCATTGCCGCGTGGGCAGCCGATGAAGGGGTCGTCGAGGCGGCCGGCCGGGCTGATGACGCCCGCCCGCCGCGGGCTGACCGTCGGCCTGGTCCTCACCATCACCCTGGTCGCCTTCGAGGCCCTGGCCGTCATCACCATCCTGCCCGCGATCAAGGACGACCTCCAGGGCATCCGCCTCTACGGCTGGGTCACGAGCGCCTTCCAGCTCGGGGTGCTGGTCGGCATCGTGGTCGCCGGCGGGCAGGCCGACCGGCGCGGCCCGGCCCCACCGTTCGTGGCCGGGGTGCTGGTGTTCGTGACCGGGCTGACCATCGGCGGCCTCGCCCCCAGCATGCTGGTGCTGGTGCTGGCCCGCGGCCTCCAGGGGCTGGGGGCGGGGGCCATCCCGGCGGTCGCCTACGCCGCCATCGGCCGCACCTATCCCGAGTCCCTGCGGCCGCGGGTGTTCGCCGTGCTGTCGACCGCCTGGGTGGTGCCCGGCCTGATCGGGCCGGCGCTGTCGGCCCTGGTCGCGGCCCGCCTCGGCTGGCGCTGGGTGTTCCTGGGCCTGCTGCCGCTGGTGATCGCCTCCGGCGCCCTGGCCTGGCCGTCGCTGCGCCGGCTGGGTCCGCCGGCCGAGCCGCTGGTCCAGCGGGGCCGGCTGCCGAGGGCGGTCGGGGTGGCCGCCGGGGCCGGGCTGGTGCTGGCCGGGCTGACCAGCCGCTCGCCCCTGGCGGGAGCGGTGCTGGTCGCGGCCGGCCTGGCCGTCGGGGTGGTGCCGCTGCGGGGACTGCTCCCGCCGGGGACGCTGACCGCCCGGCCCGGCCTGCCGGTCACGGTGCTCTGCCGGGCCCTGCTCACCTTCGCCTTCTTCGGCGCCGACACCTACGTGCCCCTGGCCATCACCTCGGTCCGGGACGAGAGCACGGCCGTGGCCAGCGTGGCCGTGACCGCCGCGACCCTGGCCTGGACGGCCGGGTCCTGGGTCCAGGAGCGCAAGGCGGCCGCCTGGCCGGGGCGGCGGCTGATCCGGAGCGGGTTCCTGATCGTCGCCGCCGGGATCGCCTGCGAGGCGGCCGCCCTGGTCCCGGAGGTGCCGGTGGCGGTGGCCCTGGCCGGCTGGGCGGTGGGCGGCTTCGGGATCGGGCTCGCCTACTCGCCGATGTCGCTGCTGGTGCTGGGCGAGGCCCCGAGCGGCCAGGAGGGGGTGGCCAGCGCGTCGCTCCAGCTGGCCGAGAACCTCGGGGTGGCGCTGGGCGCCGGGCTCGGCGGGGTGCTGGTCGCGGCCGGGGCCGCCGCCGGCCGGCCCCCGAGCGCCGGCCTCGCCGGCGCGTTCGCCCTGACCGCCGCCGTCGCCCTCGGGGCGGCCATGCTGGCCCGGGGCATCCCCAGCCGTACGATTCCCAGGCCGGAGCAACCCAACCAACCGTGACGAGGAGCGTGCCGTGCCCGACCGGTACCTGATGGCGATGACCACGACCGACGCCCGCGAGGACGCCGAACGCCTCGCCCGCGACCTGGTCGAGCGGCGTCTGGCCGCCTGCGTGCAGGTGCTCGGCCCGATCTCCAGCACCTACCGGTGGAAGGGGGCGATCGAGACCGCCGAGGAGTGGCTGTGCGTCATCAAGACCACCGCCGCCCGGTTCGACGCCCTGGCCGCCCACATCGAGACCAACCACGGCTACGAGATCCCCGAGCTGACCGCCGTCCCGGTCGACCACGGCAGCCCCGGCTACCTGGCCTGGCTCAGCACGGCCACCGCCAACCCGTAGGCAGCCAGGGCGCCCGGGCCCCGCGATGCCGGCGCGGCTAGGGGGCGCGCCGCAACGCGTGGGTGAGCACGAACCGCCCCACCCGCTCGCCGAGGGTCGCGCCGGCCACGTCGGAGCTGCGGAAGTGGAACCCCGCCCACACCCGGGCGTCGTTGACCTCGCGCGGGACGTCGGCGAAGCGCGGGTAGGACCGGGTCTGGCCGGTGACCAGGCTGTCCAGCGTGAAGTCGACCTTCCCGGAGCCGAACAGGGCGGTCAGGACGGTGGCCAGGGCGCCGCTGTGGCACGCATGGGCCGAGGGGTATTCGGGGAACGGCGGGGTGGTCCGCAGCGGTGTCCAGGTCGGGTCGGGCGCGGTCGCGGGGTTGCCGTCGGTGTCGGCTCGTGGGATCGCCTGGACCGGACGCCAGAAGCGGTAGCGGTACTTGGCGTCGAAGCAGGCGAGCATGGCGTCCCCGCCGGCCAGATGGGTCAACGCCAGCATCCGGGCGGTGTGGACGGCGTCCAGGCCCTCCCGGGTGGCCAGTCGCAGCATGCCCCGGTTCCACTGGGCGATGTCGTTGTCGGTCCAGAACAGCGCCGTGTCGGTCTGCTCCGGTGTCCGGACGGCACTGTCGGCCCTGCCCAGCCGGGCCACCTCGTTGAGGTCCCTGGCGTACTGCCGGCTGGTCAGCGAGGGCGGGCCGGGCGGGCGGAACTGGGCGGCGGCCCGAAGCACCAGGGGACGGACCTGGGGCAGGTTGGTCCCGAGCACGATCGGCCCGGTCGGCTCGTACACGCCAGGCCCCGGAGGCGTCTGGACGTAGGGGACGACGGTGTTGCGGCCGTCGTCGGCGCGAAGCCGCATGATCCCTGCCGCGACCCGCTCGCCGACGGCGATCCCGTTGACCTTCGCGCGGCCGTCCGGGATGCCGGCGAGGGAGGCGGCGTAGGTGGCGTCCAGGCCGCTGTCTCCGGCCTGCTGGTCGGGGAACAGCCCCACCAGCACCCCGTGGGCGGCGGTGGCCACGGCGGCGGCCAGGGAGGTGTGGCCACGGGCGTGGACCGCGACGGCGTACGGGCGGTAGCCGCCGCCGTCCACCGCCACCGTGGCGTCGTAGATCGCCGCGTGGACGACCCCCATCAGCACCGCGCCCTCGCCCGGGAACTTCCTGGCCACGACGACGATCGAGTTCTGCGCGACAAGGCTCCAGTCCATGACCGCCTGCGGCGACGCATCCACGGTCCCG
Source organism: Actinomycetota bacterium (assembly GCA_035550755.1). Taxonomy (GTDB): domain Bacteria; phylum Actinomycetota; class CALGFH01; order CALGFH01; family CALGFH01; genus CALGFH01. The sequence goes on from DASZON010000189.1 coordinate 10,092, forward strand.
GTGGGGCGCGGGCCGGCCGCCGCGACCGAGCTCACCGGCACGAGCGTGGCCAGCGCCAGTGCCAGGACGAGCACCGACCTGCCTGTCGATCCTCCCAGCGTCCAGTGTCGTGCCACGTTGTTGCCCTCCCTCTCGAGAACGACCTGGAGGGCATGGTCGACCCGTCCGAAATCCGACGATAGACCAGGAAATGAACCTAGACGGTGGCCGAGACCGGCGGCACCGGGGCGGTCGTACCCGCCCGGGTCGCGAACTGGGTCACGCCGATCCACCCGCCGAACGCCCGGCGCAGCTCGCTCCGCCCGGCCACCGTCACCGACCCTTGCCGCAGCGCATCCGCCATGCGGAGGTACCCCAGGTACACCTGGGTGAAGGTGCGCACGTCGGTGGTGACGTCCAGGTCGACCTCGAAGCCGGGGTCGGCGAGGCACAGGTCGACCTCGGGCTGGTGCAGCACCAGCCAGTACCGCTCCGTCGGCACCCCCTGGCTGCCGCGGAACTCGAGGCGGACGGTGACCCGCTGCGGGGGCAGCCGGTCGACCCGGATGCGGCGGCGGACGAACCACATCAGCAGCTTGCTGTCGAGGTTGTCCGGCCGCAGCTCCCAGGCCGCCCAGCGCCACCCCCAGCGGCCGAGCGACTCGACCACCGGGCGGAGGTCCTCCCCGGCGACGCTGAGGTGGTACTCCCAGCCCCGCCCGTTTCGGGTCGGGCGCCGCTCGACCAGACCGGCCCGCTCCAGCGAGCCGAGCCGCTGCACCAGCAGCGCCCGCGGGATGCGGGGCAGGCCGCGCTGCAGCTCGCTGAACCGGTGGCTGCCGGCCAGCAGCTCACGCACGATCAGCGGCGTCCACCGCTCGGCGAGCACCTCACACGCCAGGGCGACCGGGCAGAACTGGCTGTATCCCCGCATGTCCAGGAGCGTGCGCCGCGGTCACACCGCGGTCAAGTTCAGGATCTGAACGCCGATCCGCCCCGGACTGCACGCTCGCCGCGCCGTCCTGTAGCTTGCCTGCACGGCAAGCGCGCCGACGCTGGAGGAGGGCCGGATGGCCGGACAGTGCGAGCTGGGCGTCACCGGCCTGGCCACCATGGGGGCCAACCTGGCCCGCAACGTCGCCCGCAACGGGTTCCCGGTCGCCGTCCACAACCGGACCGAGAGCCGGACCCGCGAGCTGCTGGACCGCCACGGCGACGAGGGTGAGCTTCACGGCACCTTCTCGACCGAGGAGTTCGTGGCCGCCCTGGCCCCGCCCCGGCGGATCCTGGTCATGGTCAAGGCCGGCCCGCCGGTCGACGCCGTCCTCGACGAGCTGGCCGGGCACCTCGACGAGGGCGACCTGCTCATCGACGGCGGCAACAGCTGGTTCGAGGACACCGTCCGCCGCGAGCAGGCCATGGCCGCCCGGGGGCTGCGGTTCATCGGCACCGGGGTGTCCGGGGGCGAGGAGGGGGCGCTCAACGGGCCGAGCATCATGCCCGGGGGCAGCGGTGAGGCCTACGGGCTGGTCGAGCGGGTCCTGACCCGGATCGCCGCCCAGGTCGACGGCGTGCCCTGCTGCCGGCTGGTCGGGCCGGGCGGGGCCGGCCACTACGTCAAGATGGTCCACAACGGCATCGAGTACGCCGACATGCAGCTCATCGCCGAGGCCTACGACCTGCTCGGCCACGGCGCCGGGATGGACGCGGGCAGGCTGGCCGGGGTGTTCGAGGGCTGGAACGACGGCGACCTGGACTCGTTCCTCATCGAGATCACCGCCAAGGTGCTGCGCCAGGTCGACCAGGCCACCGGCCGGCCGCTGGTCGACGTGATCCTCGACCAGGCCGAGCAGAAGGGCACCGGCCGCTGGACCGTCCAGTCGGCCCTGGAGCTGGGCGTGCCCGTGACCGGGATCACCGAGGCGGTGTTCGCCCGGGTCCTGTCGTCCCAGAAGGACCAGCGCACGGCCGCGGCCAAGGTCCTCGCTGGGCCGGCCGGCCGCCTGGACGCGGCCCGGGCCGACGCCTTCGTCGACGACGTCCGCGACGCCCTGTACGCCTCCAAGGTGGTCGCCTACGCCCAGGGGTTCGAGCAGATCGCGGCCGCCTCCGAGACCTACGGCTGGGGGGTCGAGCTGGGCGGCCTGGCCACCATCTGGCGGGGCGGCTGCATCATCCGGGCCCGGTTCCTCGACCGCATCCGCGAGGCCTACGAGGCCGACGCCGGGCTGCGGAACCTTCTCTTCGCCGGGTACTTCCGCGACGCCGTCGGCCAGGCCCAGGACGCCTGGCGGCGGGTCGTGGCCACCGCCGCCGAGCTCGGCATCGCCGTGCCGGCGTTCGCCTCCTCGCTGGCCTACTACGACGGCTTCCGCCGCGAGCGCGGCCCGGCCAACCTCCTCCAGGCCCAGCGCGACTTCTTCGGCGCCCACACCTACCGCCGCCTCGACCGCCCCGGCACCTTCCACACCCTCTGGTCCGAAGACGGCCAGGAGGTCGAGGCCTGACCCGGCGTCGGCTCCTGGCGACCGGGCTGCTGCTGGTCGTGGTGGTGGCCGGCTGTGAGGGGGACGGCGGGTCGGACGGCCCGGCGGGTCCCGAGGCGCGCGGGAACCCGCCCGCCTCCGGGTCCGTGGGCCCCCGAACCGGGAGGGTAGCCGCCCCCGGAAACGGTGCGCCGGGGTTGTCCACAGCCCGCTCGGCAACCCCCACGGCCGCGGGCCGCTGCGCCGAGCTGCCGCCGCTCGACACCCAGCTGGCCCAGCTGCTGCTCGTCGGCTTCCCGGGGACCACCGCCGGTCCGGTCGGCCGGGGGCTGGTCGACCGGGGGATCGGCGGGCTGCTGCTGTTCCGGGGCAACGTCGTCTCCGCCGGGCAGGTCAAGGCGATGGTGGCGGCCCTCAAGGGGCGGGCCGAGATCCCGCTGGAGGTGGCCGTCGACCAGGAGCCCGGGACCCGGGTGGCGCGCCTGCGCGGGATCGTCCGGACCAGCCCGGCGGCCCGCGACCTCGGGCGGCTGCCGGCCGAGCAGGTCGAGCGCTACGGCGAGGCCACCGGGCGGGACCTGGCCGCCCTCGGGATCACCGTCGACCTGGCCCCGGTCCTCGACGTCACCGGCGCCCGCCGGGACGGGGTGATCGGCGACCGCTCGTTCGGGGCCGACCCGGCGACCGTGAGCCGCGCCGCCGTGGCCTGGCGGCGCGGCCTGGCCGCCGGCGGGGTCGCGGCCGTCGGCAAGCACTTCCCCGGCCACGGCGCCACCACCGTCGACTCCCACCAGCTGCTCCCGGTGGTCGACGCCTCCATGGCCCGGCTGGACGCGCACGATCTGGCCCCGTTCCGGGCCGCCATCCGCGCCGGCCTGGACGCGGTCATGGTCGCCCACCTGCTCGTCAGGGCCGTCGACCCCGAGACCCCGGCCAGCCTGTCCCCGAGAGTGGTCGGGCGGCTGCTGCGCGACCGCATGGGCTTCGACGGCCTGGTCGTCTCCGACGCCCTGGAGATGGGGGCCATCGCCGGCACCCTGTCGGTCCCGGTCGCCGCCGAGCGGGCCCTCGCCGCCGGGGTCGACCAGCTCACCCTCTCCGGCCACACCCAGGTCCCGGCCGTCCTCGACCACCTCCACCAGGTGGTGGCCGCCGGGCGCCTCTCCCGTGCCCGGGTCCGCGAGGCCTTCCTCCGCGTCCAGCGGTTCAAGCGGGTGGAGCGCTGGGCAGGCTGCCAGTGACCGCCGGCGGCGGGATCCGGGGCGGGGTGCCCGAGGGCGTCGAGGGTCGGGTCCGCAAGGTGCTGGACGGGGTGGCCGGGCGGGACGTCGACCTGTTCCTGGCCCGGCTGCGGCGCTGGTGGCAGGACCTGGTCGAGGGGCTGACGGCGCCGTATGCCGCCGCCCACGACCTGGACGAGCTGCTGGAGCGGGTCGCGGTCCTGCTGGCCGAGCGGTACCGGGAGCGGGACGAGGAGCTGAAGCTGCTCGACCTCGACCGCGGCATCCGCCCCGACTGGTTCCAGGATCCGTCGATGATCGGCTACGTCTGCTACGCCGACCGGTTCGCCGGGACCCTGGAGGGGGTCTCCGAGCACCTCGACTACCTGGGCGAGCTGGGCGTCCGCTACCTGCACCTGATGCCCCTGCTGGCCCCGCGGGAGGGCGACTCCGACGGCGGCTACGCGGTCCGCGACTACCGGGCTGTCGACCCAAGGCTCGGCACCATGGACGACCTGGAGCGGCTGTGCGGCCAGGCCAGAGCCAGGGGCATGAGCGTCTGCGTCGACCTGGTCCTCAACCACTGCGCGGCCGAGCACCCGTGGGCGGTGGCCGCCAGGGCCGGCGACCCCGAGGCGGCGGCGATGTTCTGGTTCTTCGGTGACCGGGAGCTGCCCGACGCCTACGAGCGGACCCTGCCCGAGGTCTTCCCCGACTTCGCCCCCGGCAACTTCAGCTTCGTCCCCGAGACCGGCAGCTGGGTCTGGACCAGCTTCAACAGCTTCCAGTGGGACCTGAACTGGTCCAACCCGCGGGTCTTCGTCGAGATGGCCGACGTCCTGCTCAACCTGGCCAACCGCGGGGTCGAGGTGCTTCGCCTGGACGCGGTCGGGTTCATCTGGAAGCGGCTCGGCACCAGCTGCCAGAACCAGCCCGAGGTCCACGACCTGCTCCTGGCCCTGCGGGCCTGCGCCCGGATCGTCGCCCCGGCGGTGATCTTCAAGGCCGAGGCGATCGTCAGCCCCGTCGAGCTGGCCGCCTACCTGGGCGTCGGCCGCCACCACGGGCGGATCTCCGACCTCGCCTACCACAACAGCCTGATGGTCCAGTACTGGTCGGCGCTGGCGACCCGCGACGCCCGGCTGGCCACCCTGGTCCTTGGCCGCCTGCCGTCCAAGCCCGCCTCCACCGCCTGGGCCACCTACCTGCGCTGCCACGACGACATCGGCTGGGCCGTGCTGGACGAGGACGCGGCCGCCATGGGCTGGAGCGGGTTCGCCCACCGGCGCTTCCTGGCCGACTTCTACGCCGGCGAGTTCCCCGGCAGCTTCGCCCGCGGCGAGGTGTTCCAGGACAACCCGGTCACCGGGGACCGGCGGACCAGCGGCACCCTGGCCAGCATGGCCGGGCTGGAGGACGCCCTGGCCGCCGGCGACCACGGCCTGGTCGACCTGGCCGTCCGGCGGATCCTGCTCGGCCACGCCCTGATCTTCGGCTACGACGGCATCCCGCTGCTCTATATGGGCGACGAGCTCGGCCTGCGCAACGACCACGGCTACCTCGACGACCCGGCCCTGGCCGCCGACAACCGCTGGCTGCACCGCCCGGCCATGGACTGGGAGACGGCCGGGCGCCGCACCGAGGACGGCACCGTCGAGCGGCGCATCTTCTCCGCCCTGGTCGACCTGGCCGCCGCCCGCCGCTCCACCCCCCAGCTGCACGCCGCCACCCCGGTCGAGGTGGTCGACCTCCAGCAGCCGCAGCTGTTCGCGTTCGTGCGGCGCCACCCTCTCGGCACCCTGCTCGCCGTCCACAACGTCACCGAGCAGCCCCAGCACGTCAGCCCCATGGCCCTGTACCTGGTCGGCCACGACCGGCCGGTGGACCGCATCACCGGCCGCCCGGCCCGCGTCGAGTACGGCCAGGTCGTGCTCGACCCCTACCAGGCGGTCTGGCTCACCGCCCCGTAGCCGCCGGCGCCGCCGGTGGGCCCGGACGGGTACGCGCGGCTGCGTACCCGCGCCCGGCGGGCGTACGCCCGGGGACGGATGCCCGGCTCGGGCGGCTCGCCTATCGTGGCGGGCATGGAGCCGAGCAGGGGTGCGCCGCTGGCCCGGGGGCGGGCCCTGGTCGTCGACGTGCTGTTGGTCGCCGGGATCGCGGCCGCCCAGGTGCTGGGGTGCTGGGCGTCGGAGCGGATCGGGGGGTCGCCGGCGTGGCGGCCGCTCGACCCGCTCGGCTACGCCCTGCTGGTCGCCGGGCCGCTGTTCCTGCTCGTGCGGCGGCGGTGGCCGGCCCGGGTGCTGGCGGCGACCCTGGCCTGCGGGCTGGCCTATGCCGCCCGCACCTATCCCGAGGGGCCGTCCCAGCTGGCCATCTACCCGGCGCTGTGGACGGTGGCGCTGACCCTGCCGCGGCGGACGGCCTGGGTGGCGGCGGGCGGGACGGCGGTGGCGGTCGCCGGGGCCGAGCTGTTCCTGTACGGCACCACCATGTTCGACGGCGAGCCGCTGTACGCGGCCGTGACCGTGTTCGCGGCCATGTGGTGGGGCGAGGCGGTCCGGGCCCGGCGGGCGTACGTGGCCGAGCTGCGGGACCGCGCCGAGCGGGCCGAGCGGACCCGGGAGGAGGAGGCCCGCCGGCGGGTCGACGAGGAGCGGATCCGGATCGCCAGGGAGCTGCACGACGTCGTCTCCCACACCATCGGGGTGATCAGCGTGCAGGCCGGGGTGGCCGCCCACCTGCTGGAGCGCCGGCCCGACAAGGCGGCCGAGTCGCTGGCCGCGATCCGCCAGGCCAGCGACGAGGCCCTCGGCGAGCTCCACGCCATGCTGGGGGTGCTCCGCGACGGCGGCGGGGGCAGCGGCGAGGCGCCGCTGAGCCCGGCGCCCGGCCTGGGAGAGCTGGACGTCCTGGTCGCCCAGGCGGCCGGGGCCGGGCTGGAGGTCCAGGTGTCGTTGGAGGGCGAGCCGCGGCGCCTCCCGCCCGCCGTCGACCTGGCCTGCTACCGGGTGGTGCAGGAGTCGCTGACCAACGTGGTCCGCCACGCCCGGGCCAGGCGGGCCGGGATCACCGTCACCCACGCCCGCGGCCGGGTGACGGTCGAGGTCACCGACGACGGCCGCGCGGGTGGGAACGGCGAGAGCCCCGGCAGGGGCCAGGGGATCGTGGGGATGCGGGAGCGGGCCCGGGCCCTCGGCGGCAGCCTGGAGGCCGGCCCCCGGCCCGAGGGCGGCTTCCGGGTCCTGGCCACCCTCCCGGTGGCCGGCCCGTGAGCCAGATCCGGAGGGGTCCGGGGGACCCCGGAGGGGTGGCCCGGTGATCAGGGTCCTGCTGGTGGACGACCAGCAGCTGGTGCGGGCCGGGTTCCGGGCGCTGCTGGACGACGCCGGCGACATCGAGGTGGTGGGGGAGGCGGGTGACGGGGCGGCCGCGGTCGACCTGGCCCGCTCGGCCCGGCCCGACGTCGTGCTCATGGACATCCGCATGCCGGTGCTGGACGGGCTGGAGGCGACCCGGCGGATCGTCGCCGACGAGCTCCTGGCCGGGGTCCGGGTGCTGGTGCTGACCACCTTCGAGCTGGACGAGTACGTGTTCGAGGCCCTGGCCGCCGGGGCCAGCGGGTTCCTGCTCAAGAACACCGACCCGGCCGAGCTGCTGCGGGCGGTGCGGGTCGTGGCCGAGGGCGAGGCCCTGCTCGCCCCCAGCGTGACCCGCCGGCTGATCGCCGAGTTCGCCGCCGCCCGCCGCCGGCCCACCCCGGCCGCCCGGGTCGACGTGGGCGCCCTGACCGACCGCGAGCGGGAGGTCATGGCCCTGGCCGGGGCCGGGCTGTCCAACGAGGAGATCGCCGACCGGCTGGTGGTGAGCCCGGCCACGGCCCGCACCCACGTCAGCCGGGCGATGGTCAAGCTCGGCGCCCGCGACCGGGCCCAGCTGGTCGTCTTCGCCTACGAGTCCGGCCTGGTCAGCCCCGGCCAGGCCGGCTGAGCGACGCCCGCCGCCGACCCGTGGCCGGGGGTCCCGGCCGAGGCCGCGCCCAGGCTGGTGGGGAAGCCCTCGCGCCAGCTGCGGTGGGCGGGTTGCCAGCCGAGCTCGCGGCGGGCCTTGGCGTTGGAGGCGCCGCGGACCTCGGTCATCAGCACCAGGCCGTGCTCGCCGGCCAGGGGACGGGCCAGCCAGGCCGGGACCCGCCGGGGCGGCGGGGCGCCGGCGGCGGCGGCCATGGCGGGCAGCCAGGCCGACACCGGGGCCGGGTCGTCGTCGACGATCTGGTAGATGCCGGGGGCGCCCCGCTCCACGGCGGCCGCGGTGGCCGCGGCGGCGTCGTCGATGTGGACGAACGACCACACGCCGGTGCCGGCGCCGACCAGCGGGAAGCGGCGGCGGCGGAGGTCGTCGAGCATGAGCCCGCCGTCCCCGGCCGAGGTCCCGGGACCGTAGAAGCCGCCGTAGCGCAGCACCAGGCCCTCCAGGCCCGGGGCGCCGAGCACGGCCGCCTCGAGATGGCGGATGGCGTCCAGGGTGGGCCGCAGCGCGGCCGGCGGGTCGGGGTCGAGAGGGTCGTCCTCGGTCTTGACCGGTCCGCCGGTCCGGGCGAACGGCCAGCCGGCGAAGCTCTGGGCCACGAACCGCCGCGCCCCGGCCGCCCGGGCCGCGGCCAGCAGGTTGTCGGTGCCCTCGGTGCGCAGCCGGTTGGTGGCGGCGAACCCCTGGTCGACCTTGCGGAAGTCGCGCATCCCGGCCAGATCGGTGAGCTCGTGCACCACCACCTCGGGGCGGGCGGCGGTGACGGCGGCCAGCACGGCCTCGCGGTCGAGGGCGTCTGCGACCACCGGGTCGGCCCCGGCCGCCCGCAGGCCCGCCGCCTTGGCCGGGTGCCGGGTCATGGCGGTCACCTGGTGGCCGCCGTCGAGCAGCAGCGGCAGCAGCCGCCGGCCGATGGCGCCGGTCGCTCCGGCGACGAAGATCCTCATCCTCGGCTCCTCTCTCCTTGTCCCGATCCCTTCTCCTTGTCCCGATCCCTCACCTCCGCAGACGGATCGCCCCGGCCGGGCGTGACACCAGCGGCGCGGTGTCACCCCGGACGGGGCTGTCTCGTCCTTGGTCCTGAAGCGGGAGGGGGGTGGTCTGGTTGACTGGAGGGCGATGGGCACCGGTGACGACTACCCCGAGCTGCGGCCGCTGCTGTTCGCGATCGCCTACCGGATGGTCGGCAGCGTCAGCGAGGCCGAGGACCTGGTGCAGGAGGCGTTCCTGCGCTACCACCGGGCCGTGGCCGGCGGCACCGAGGTCGAGTCGGCCAGGGCGTACCTGTCGGCGGCCACGACCCGCCTGGCCATCGACCACCTGCGCTCGGCCCGGGTCCGGCGCGAGCGCTACGTCGGCGCCTGGCTGCCGGAGCCGCTGATGACCGGCCAGGAACCGGACCCGGCCGACCACGCCGAGACCGCCGACAGCCTGTCGCTCGCCTTCCTGGTGCTGCTGGAGCGCCTCTCACCCGTGCAGCGGGCGGTGTTCCTGCTGCACGAGGTGTTCGGCTACGGCTACGCCGAGATCGCGCCGCTGGTCGGCCGCTCCGAGGAGGCCTGCCGCCAGATCGCGGTCCGGGCCCGGCGCCACGTCGAGGCCGGCCGCCCCCGGTTCGAGACCTCCCGCCACCAGCGCGAGGAGCTGGCCGCCCGCTTCTTCGCCGCCGTCGACCAGGGCGACACCGACGGCCTGGTCGGCCTGCTCGCCGCCGACGCCGTCCTCAACGGCGACGGGGGCGGCAAGGCCCCGGCCCTCGCCGCCCCCCTCCACGGCGCCGAGCGGGTCGCCCGCTTCCTCGCCGGCCTGGCCCGCCGCGGCCGGGCCGCCGGCATCAGGCTGCGGCGGGCCGAGATCAACGGCCAGCCCGGCCTCCTCAGCACCGACCCCGACGGCCGCCTCCTCGGGGTGCTGGCCGTCGACATCGCCGACGGCCGGGTCCAGACGGTCCACTCGATCGTCAACCCCGACAAGCTCCGCCACCTCGGCCCCGTCGGCGACCTGAACGCCCTGCTCGGCGAGGCCACGCCCTAGCGGGAGGGCGGGGTGCGGGCCGGGCATCCGCCGGGCATATCCATGCCAAGGTTTTCTGTATTGGACGCCACTCCCGGTCCTGCCTAGCGTCCCGTGATGATGCCCTGGACCACTCCCCTCACCCGGCGGCTCGCCCGCGACCTCGGGGTCGACCTGGAGCGAGTTCGCGGCACCGGGCGGGGCGGCCGCATCACGCGCGCCGACGTGGAAGCGGCCGCCGCGGCCCCGGTCCAGGCCGCTCACCCGCCGGTCCACCTGACGGTGGCGGTGGACGCCGAGGCCCTGCTGGACGTCCAGGACGGCCTCGGCGGCGAGGTGTCCGTGCCCGAGCTGGTGGCCAGGGCGTGCGCCATGCTGCGGCAGACCGACCCCGCCCTCGACTCGGCCTTCGGCGGCGATGCGCTCGCCGTGACCCACCTCGACGTCGACCAGCTCCGGCCGCCCATCGATCCCCCCGCCACGGCGGTCCTGGCCTTGGGCGCCGTGCTGGCCGAGGTGGTGGCGGCCGGCGACGGGATCGAGGTCCGGCGCCGGATGCGGCTCACCCTGTCGATCGACGACCGGGCCGTCGACGGGGCCACCGGGGCCCGGTTCCTCGGGCGGCTCAAGACCGCCCTTGAGCAACCTCTGCAGAGCTTCGCCTGACGACGCCGGCCCTAGCGCCGGCCGTACAGGACCCGGAGCTCGGCCTCCATCTTGGCCGGCTTGGCGAGCAGGGCGCCGGGCAGGTCGAGGGCGAACGACACCGGGTGGCGGATCACCCGGCGCAGCATCCGGCGGGGCTTGGTGCGGACCCGGTGCTCGACGTCGGCGATGTAGGCCCGGCGCAGGCCCGGCAGGTCCCTGGCCACGGTGTGGCCGCAGTTGGAGCAGACGCTCGAGGCCAGCAGCCGGCCGGCGTAGGTGATCTCGTGGAGGTGCTCCCCCCGGCAGTGGTGACAATCCAGCACGACGATGTGGACGTTGTCCATGCCCCTCACCTCACAGCTGGTACCCCGAGGTCGTCAGGATCAATTCGGCGGTGAACAGGTCGTCGGGGTAGGTCACCTTGATGTTGCGCGGGTCGCCGGCGACGACCTGGACCGGGAGTCCCTCGTAGCGCTCCACGCAGGAGGCGGTGTCGGTCCCGGTGAAGCCGTCGGAGGCGGCGGCCTGGTAGGCCGCCAGCAGCGGGCCGCTCCGGAACGCCTGGGGAGTCTGGACCCGGACCATCCCGGACCCGGCGTGGGACATCCGGCCGTGCTCGTCCACCCCGACCACGTCCTCGCACGGCAGGGCCGGGATGGCGCTGCCCGACTGGATGGCCGTGGCCAGCACCTCCTCGACGATCCGCACCGGGGCCAGGGGGCGGGCGGCGTCATGTACCAGGACGACCTCGATCGCGCCCCGGCGGATCTCCCCGGCCAGGTGCAGCAGCGCCCGGTACTCGGACTCGTGCCGGGTGTCGCCGCCGGTGACCAGGTCGACCGGCACCCCGGGGAGCTCGCGGTCCAGCACCTCGGCGGCCAGCTCGCGGTCGTCGTCGCGGACCACCAGCACCAGGCGGCCGATGCCGGGGATCTTGCGGAACACCTCCAGCGACCAGGTCACGATCCGCCGCCCGGCCAGGGGCAGGTACACCTTGTTGCGGCTGTTGCCGACCCGGGTCCCGGACCCGGCGGCCAGCACGATGCCGGCGTGGGTCCGCTCAGCCTGGTTCGCCATCTCGCCATGATATCCCTGGTGAGCGGCCCGGCCCGGCGGCCAGGACCGGGGCCCGGGCGGCCGTCCGGTGGCCGTTGCCGTTGCCATTGGTCGCGGCCAGCTCCTCCAGGACCTCGAGGAACCAGCGGACGGTGTTGGAGGTCGCGTCCTGGCGCCAGGCGACGCCCAGCTTGGACATCGGCGGCGGGGCCGCCAGCGGCCGGTAGGCGACCCCGGGGATGGCGAAGATCCGGGCCAGCGACTCGCCGACGAAGGCCACGCCGAGCCGGGCCGCGACCGCGCTGCAGGCGCTCTCCAGGGTGGTGGCCTCGAACGCGATCGACGGCGCCACCCGCGCCCGCCCGAGCACGTCGGTGACCAGGTAGCGGTAGAGCAGCGGCTCCAGCCCGTAGGGGAACAGGATGATCGGCACGCCGGCCAGGCACCGCAGGGGCACCGCCGGCAGCCTGGCCAGGGGATGGTCCTCGGGGACGGCCAGGTGCAGCGGCTCGGGCTGGAGGGGCCGGTAGTGCATCAGCTCCCCGTCCAGCACCCCGAGGCGGACGAAGGCGACGTCAAGCTGGTCCGCGGCCAGCGCCTCCAGGTGGGCCCCGGTGGCGCCGACCACCGTCTCGGTGCCCACGTCCGGGAACCGCTCCTGGAAGGTGCGCAGGGCCTGGGGAGGCAGCTCGAACACCCCGGCCGCCGGGTAGCCGACCCGCAGCCGGCCGTTGACCGTCGTGCTCGCCTGCTGGGCGGCCCGGGCGGCGGCGTCGGCGGCCTCGATGGCCTCACGGGCCTTGCCCAGCAGGGCCCTGCCGGCCTCGGTCAGCAGCACCTGCCGGCCGCGCACGAACAGCTGCACGCCCAGCTCCCGCTCCAGGGCCTGGATCTGGAAGCTCAGCGGCGGCTGGGTGATGCGCAGCCGCTGGGCCGCCCGGCCGAAGTGCAGCTCCTCGGCGACGGCGATGAAGTAGCGAAGGTGTCGGAGCTCCATGGTCCCCGTCACCCTGCGACCAGGCTGTGGGGCACCTGGTCCCGGTCGAGGCTGAGGACCGCCCTGGCGGCCTGCTGGTCGCAGACGAGGACGTCGATGATCCGGCCGTGCAGGGCGCCGAGGATCCCCCGGGCCTTCTCCCGCCCGGCCGCGATCCCGGCCACGGTCGGGATCGCCCGCAGGTCGTCGAGGGTGACGGCGAGCACGCGCCCGCCCACGGGCCCGTCGACCTCCCGGCCCGCCAGGTCGAAGTAGCGGCCGCAGACGTCCCCGACCGGCCCGGCGGCGTCGAAGGCGGCCCGCTCCTCAGGGGTCAGCGCCAGGGCGGTCAGCAGCGCCTCGGAGGAGCCGATGCCGGGGGTGCCGATGCCGACCACGGCGAGGTCGGCCCGCTTGGCGGCGTCCAGAGCGGCGGCGATGGTCCGCTCCCGCAGGAGCATGGCCAGCGCCTCGGCCGAGCCGAACAGGGCCGGGGCGTGCAGGTAGCGGTGCCGGGCGCCCATCCGCTCGCCCAGCTCGCGCACCAGCTCCTGCCCGGTGGCCGCCGAGTCCAGGGACGACAGGCCGCCGACGAGCTGGACGACCTCGACGTCGCGCCGTGACAGCCCGTCCACGGCCCGCACCATCGCCTCCAGCGCCTGCCCCCAGGAGAGGGCCACCACCTGGCCGTCCCGCAGGGTCTCGTCCAGCCAGCGCACGGCCAGCCGCCCGACCCCGGCGAGCACGTCGGTGTCCGGGGCGACCTCGAGCACCCGGGCGTCGACCAGCGGGAACCGGTCCCGGAGGGCGAGCTCGAGGTCGTGGTCGCGCCGGGCCGGGTCGACGATGCGGATCTCCACGATGCCAAGGTCGCGGGCCTGCTTGAGCATGCGGGACACGTTGGACCGGGTGGTCCCGAGCTCGGCGGCGACGTCGTCCTGGGAGCGGTCCTCGACGAAGTAGAGCCGGGCAGCCCTGGCGAGGAGCGAGGGATCTCTGGCGGGGGGCATACTCACATCCGTGACGAAGCCATCACAATCGTTCCGTACTTATACGGGATACGGAAGAAGGAGTCAACGGCGAAGAGCCAGGAGCATCGCGATCCCGTTCATGTATCGGCCGCGAGCGATTTTGTATTGGACGATCCGTCCGTTTCCGCACCAGCATGAAGCCGTCCCGGTGACCCCCCGACAAGGAGCGGGCATGGGTATCGGCTGGCTCTTCCTCACCATCGGCGTCCTCTGGGCGCTCCAGTTGCTGCTCGCCTACCAGCAGGCGCGGGCCTTCATGGCCAGGGCCCGGGTGCTGCGGCGACAGGGCAGGGTCTCGATCGGCGCCTCGCCCCGCCGGATCCGGGGACGGGCCTTCGTGGTCGTCGCGGTGGGACCCGACGACCGCGTCACCGCCGCCGAGGTCCTGCGCGGCACCACCGTCTTCGCCAACGCCAAGCCGGAGCCGGCCCTGATCGGGCGCACGGCGGCCGACCTGGCGGCCGGAGCCGAGGTCGCTGGCCTGGCTCCCACGGTCCAGGCCGCGGTCCAGCAGGCCGCGGCCTTCGTCCACCCCGACCGCGCCGTCAACGGGCAGCGGCCGCCCCAAGTGAAGGAAGGAGTTGGAAGCGTTGGCTGACCTCTCGCTGCTCACCGGCGCCCTGCCGGTGGCGGGCGTCAACGAGACCCTCGGCCAGTGGGCCGAGGACTTCATCGGCGTGTTCCAGAAGGGCGCCGAGACCTTCGTCGGCCTGGTCGTCGGGATCATCCCGCTGCTGATCATCCTGCTGACGGCCGTCCACGCCCTGATCAAGATGATCGGCCCGGAGCGGATCGACCGGGTCGGCGAGATGGCCGGGCGGCCCGGCCTCCAGTACTACCCGATCCGCTACCTGGTCCTGCCCGTGCTGGCCGTGTTCTTCCTCACCAACCCCATGTGCTACACCATGGGCCGGTTCCTCCCCGAGCGCGACAAGCCGGCGTTCTACGACTCCGCGGTCAGCTTCGTCCACCCGCCGCTCGGGCTGTTCCCCCACGTCAACGCCGGCGAGCTGTTCGTCTGGGCCGGCATCGCGGCCGGTATCACCAAGCTCGGCCTCCCGCTCGGCGACCTGGCCGTGCGCTACTTCTACGTCGGCCTGATCGTGATCTTCATGCGCGGCATCGTCACCGAGACGATCAGCCGGATCATGTTCGCCCGCCGCCGCGCGGACGAGGAGCCAGAGGTCGTGGCGTCGGCTCCTGAGGGGGCGTGAGCATGGACACCATCAACTCCCTGCTGAACCGCATCGGCCGCACCGTCGGCGGGATCGTCGGCGCCCTCTACCAGGCGGGCCGCGAGTCCATCGACATGGTGATCCGCAACGTCCTGCCGTTCATGGCCTTCATCTCGCTGATCATCGGCATCATCCTGGCCACCGGCATCGGCACCTGGATCGCCGACCACCTGACCCCGCTCGCCTCCAGCCTGCCCGGGCTGCTGCTGATGAGCATCATCTGCGCCCTGCCGGTGCTGTCGCCGCTGCTCGGACCGGGCGCGGTCATCGCCCAGATCGTCGGCACCCTGATCGGCGTCCAGATCGGCGAGGGCAAGATCCCGCCGCAGTACTCGCTGCCGGCCCTGTTCGCCATCAACCCGCAGGTCGGCTGCGACTTCATCCCGGTCGGGCTGGCCCTCGGCGAGGCCGAGCCGGAGACGGTCGAGGTCGGCGTGCCGGCGGTGCTGTTCTCGCGGATGGTCACCGGCCCGGCCGCGGTGGTCATCGCCTACCTGTTCAGCTTCGGTCTCTACACCTAGAAACCTGCTACACAGAGAGCGACAACGCCAGGCGGACGAGGAGGTTCCACGATGGCGGAGTACAAGGCGGTACGGGTCGAGGCCGGGCGTGGCGGCTGGGGCGGCCCGCTCACCATCAAGCCGACCGACGACCGCAAGCTCATCTACTCGGTGACCGGCGGGGGCATCCACCCGGTGGCCCAGCGGATCGCCGAGCTGACCGGGGGCGAGGCCTTCGACGGCTTCAAGAGCTCGGCCCCTTTCGACAAGATCGCCGTGGCCGTCATCGACTGCGGCGGCACGGCCCGGGTCGGGGTCTACCCGATGAAGAAGGTCCCCACCGTGGACGTGCACGCCACCAGCCCGGCCGGCCCCCTGGCCATGTTCATCAAGGAGGACATCTTCGTCTCCGGCGTCGCCCCGGAGAATGTCAAGGAAGCCTGATGACGCTGCCGCAGACCCGGTACGCCACCACGGTCACGGCGGTGGGGGAGCAGGTCCCGGAGTTCGCCGGCCAGGGGCTGCTGATCTGGTTCGCCGAGGGCGCGCCCGAGGAGCTGCACTTCTTCGCCGTCCTGCACCGACCGACGGTCACCACCGGCGGGGTGCGGGCCGGGGACGTCGTCCGCATCGACGACAAGGCGTTCCGGGTCACGGCGGTCGGCGAGGTGGCCAACGACAACATGGTCAACCTCGGGCACATGGACCTGAAGGCCAACGGCGCCACCGAGGCGCCCCTGCCGGGCGACATCTGCCTGGAGGAGCTCCCGCTCCCCGAGCCGCGGCCGGGAACCGAGCTGGTGATCGAAGGAGACGCCGCCGCGGCGGATGCTCACAGGTAGGTGATGCAGATGAGTCTCTCCTCCCGCCTCGCGGACCGGGAACGGGAGCTCGGCCGGCCGGTCCGGATCGGGCTGGCCGGCGCGGGCCAGATGGGCATGGGGTTCGTGGCCCAGGTGCGGCGGATCCCGGGCATGGAGATCGCGGCGATCGCCGACGTCCTGCCGGGGCGGCCCAAGGAGGCGTTCGCCCAGGCCGGGGTCAACGGCGTGGTCGAGGGCGACGACACCGCCAAGCTGGCCGAGGCCGTGGCCGACGGCCGCCCGGTGGGCCTGAGCGACGGCCGCATGCTGGTCGACCTGCCGGTCGACGTGGTCGTGGACGCCACCGGGGTGCCGGACGTCGGCGCCCTGCTGTCCTACAGCGCCCTGCTCGGCGGCAAGGACGTGGCCTCCCTCAACGCCGAGGCGGACGTGACCATCGGGCTGCTGCTGTCCAGGGTCGCCCACGCCAGCGGCCAGGTCTACGCGCTCTGCAAGGGCGACGAGCCGGTCGAGGTCAAGGAGCTGTTCGACTACGTCACCGACATCGGCTTCGAGGTCGTGTGCGCCGGCAAGGGCAAGAACAACCCCCTGCGGCCCCACGCCGACCCCGACTCGGTGGCCGACGAGGCCGCGGCCAAGCACATGAACCCCAAGATGCTGGCCAGCTTCGTCGACGGGTCCAAGACGATGATCGAGTGCGCCTCGATGGCCAACGCCACCGGCCTGGAGCTGAGCCGCCGGGGCATGTACGGGCCCCAGACGACCGTGCCCGAGCTGGCCGACGTCTTCCGGCCCCAGGCCGACGGCGGGGTGCTGGACCGGCCGGGGGTGGTCGACTACGCGACCGGCCCGGTGGCTCCCGGGGTGTTCATCGTCGGCCGCACCGACCACCCGACGGTGATCGAGGAGATGGCCTACCTCTCCATGGGGCCCGGCCCCTACTACGCCTTCTACCGCCCCTACCACCTGGCCAGCCTGGAGGCGCCGCTGACGGTGGCCAGGGCCGTGCTGGAGCGGGTCTCGACCCTCGAGCCGGTGGCCTGGAACGCCGAGGTGGTCGCCACCGCCAAGCGTGACCTGCGTCCCGGCGACCGGATCGACGGCATCGGCGGCGCCACCGTCTACGGGGTCGCCGACTCGGCCCAGGCGGTCGCGACCGGTGGCCTGCTCCCCCTCGGCCTGGCGGCCAGGGCGACCGTGGTCCGCGACGTCGGTGTCGACCAGCCGCTGACCCACGACGACGTCGAGCTGGACGAGGGCTCGACCATCCTCCAGCTTCGCCGCCTGCAGGACTCGTTGCTCGCCACCGGCGCCAGCGGGAGCTGAGGCCGGTGGGCTCGCTCGCCGGATCGGCCGACGACGCCAGGCGCGTGCTGGCCACCATGTGGACCATCCGCCGCTTCGAGGAGGCGGTGGACGAGATGTTCGCCCGCGGCCTGCTGTACGGGACCATGCACCTGTCGATCGGCCAGGAGGCGTCGGCCACCGGAGCCTGCCTGGCCCTGCGCGACGACGACGTCATCACCTCGACCCACCGCGGCCACGGCCACTGCATCGCCAAGGGCGCCGACCTCGGCCGCATGATGGCCGAGCTGCTCGCCCGCGACAGCGGCTACTGCCGGGGCCGGGGCGGCTCCATGCACATCGCGGACGTCTCCAAGGGCAACCTGGGGGCCAACGGGATCGTGGCCGGCGGCATCCCGATCGCCGTCGGGGCCGGCCTGGCCCTGAAGATGCAGGGGACCGACCGGGTCGCCCTGTCGTTCTTCGGCGACGGCGCGACCAGCGAGGGCGCCTTCCACGAGAGCGTCAACCTCGCCGCCATCTGGGACCTGCCGGTGGTGTTCGTCTGCGAGAACAACCACTACGGCATGTCCATGTCGGTGGACGAGGTGTCGCGGCTGGAGCGCGTCGCCGACCGGGCCGCCGGCTACGGCATCCCCGGGGTGACGGTCGACGGCAACGACGTCCAGGCCGTCCACGACGCCGCCACCGAGGCCGTGGCCACCGCCAGGGCCGGCCGGGGCCCGACCCTGATCGAGGCCATCACCTACCGCTGGAAGGGCCACTCCAAGAGCGACCAGAACCTCTACCGGACCCGCGAGGAGATCGAGTCCTGGCGCCAGCGCGACCCCATCGACCGCTTCGAGCAGGCCGTCCTGGAGGCCAGGACCCTCGACGAGGACGAGATCAGGCAGGTCCGCGACCAGGCCCGTGACGCCGTCCGGGACGCCGTCCGGACCGGCCAGTCGGGCCCGCCGCCCTCGACCGACCTGCTCGGGGCCGTCTACGCCCCCAGCGAGGTCGACGCCCTGACGGTCGCGTCCGTGGCCCCGCCGGAGGACCCCGGGGCAGCGACGGCGGCCGGCGGGTCGGGCCCGGTGGCGGCCGCCGCCGGGGCCCGGGGTGAGGCCGAGGCGCCATGACCGCCACCAAGACCCCGGTCGAGACCCTCACCTTCGCCGAGGCCGTCCGGGCGGCCCTCACCGAGGCCATGGAGGCCGACGAGCGGGTGTTCGTGCTCGGCGAGGACATCGGCGTCTACGGGGGCGCCTTCGGGGTGACCAGCGGGATGCTGGACCGCTTCGGGGCCGAGCGGATCCGCGACACCCCGATCGCCGAGGAGGCGATCGTCGGGGCGGCCGTCGGGGCCGCCCTGTGCGGCATGCGGCCCGTGGCCGAGATGCAGTTCTCCGACTTCACCGCCCATGCCATGGACCAGCTGGTCAACCAGGCGGCCAAGGTGTGGTTCATGCTCGGCGGGGCGGTCAGCGTCCCCCTGGTGGTCCGGCTGCCGTTCGGGTCGGGGACCGGGGCGGCCGCCCAGCACTCCCAGAGCCAGGAGGCGTGGTACGCCCACACCCCGGGGCTCAAGGTGGTGATGCCGTCCAACCCGGCCGACGCCAAGGGCTTGCTGCACGCGGCCATCCGCGACCCCAACCCGGTCGTGTTCATGGAGCACAAGCTGCTCTACCGGACGGCCTCGGGCCCGGTCCCGACCGGCACCGACCCCATCCCGCTCGGGGTCGCGGCCGTGCCCCGTGAGGGCGGCGACCTGACCGTCGTGGCCACCGGGATCATGGTCTCGCGGGCCCTGACCGCGGCCGAGGAGCTCGCCGGCGCTGGGATCGAGGCGACCGTGGTCGACCCCCGGACCCTCAAGCCGCTCGACGAGGCCACCATCCTGGAGCGGGTGCGGGCCACCGGCCGGGTCCTGCTGGTCCAGGAGGCGCCCCGCAGCGGCGGGTTCACGGCCGAGATCGCCGCGCGTATCAGCGAGTCGGACACGCTGTACTACCTCGAGGCCCCGGTCCGTCGCCTCAGCGGGCTGGACGCGCCCATCCCCTACAACCCCGACCTCGAGAAGGCCTCGGTGCCGCAGGTGCCCGACATCGTCCGGGCCGCCCGGGAGCTGGTGGAGGCGGGCTGATGCGCGAGATCGAGGTGCCCATGCCCAAGCTCTCCATGACCATGGAGGAGGGCGAGCTGATCGCCTGGGTCAAGCAGGAGGGCGACCAGGTCAGGGCCGGCGACGTCATCGCCGAGGTCAACTCGGACAAGGTCGAGATGGAGGTCGAGTCCCCGGCCGACGGCACCCTGGTCCGCCACACCGCCGCCGAAGGCGACGTCGTCCCGGTCGGCGCCCCCATCGCCACCCTCGCCACCGAGGCCGAGGACCTCCTCGGCGGGCTCCTCGGCCCCGCCGAGGAGACGACCGGCGGCAACGGGTCGGGGTCGGCCGCCGCCCCAGGGGGTCCGGCGGGGGAGGCCCCGGCAGGGGAGGCGGCGGCGCCCGAGTCCGAGCCGGCCCCGACCGGCGACGGCCCCCGCGCGGTGGTCCCGGCCGCCCGCCGCAAGGCGGCCGAGCTGGGTGTGGACCTTGCGAACGTCACGGGCACCGGGCCCGCCAACCTGGTCCGGGTCGCCGACGTGGAGGCGGCCGCGACCGCGACCCACCCGTCGGCGGACGCGCCACAGCCCCAACCACCGGTAGATGGGGCCCCTACCGGGAGGGTAGCCGGTTCCGGTGATGACGGCGCACCGCCGTCCACAGCCCCCACGCCCACCCCCACCACCGCCCCAACCGGGGCGGCCACCGGCTCCGCCGACGTGGAGGAGGTGCCGCTGTCGGGGATGCGGCGGGTGGTGGCGCGGCGGCTGGTGGAGTCGATGCAGTCGGCCCCCCACTTCTACCTGACCGTCACCGTCGACGCCGAGGCCCTGCTGGCGTTCCGGGCCGAGCTCAACCGCCAGGTGGCCGTGCGCGACGAGGACCTCAAGGTCAGTGTCAACGACCTGATCGTCAAGGCGTGCGCGGTCCTGCTCCGAGCCAACCCCGACCTCAATGTCTCCTTCGGCGGCGACAAGCTCCTGCGCCACCAGCGGGTCAACGTCGGGATCGCCGTGGCCGTGGACGGTGGCCTGGTCGTCCCGGTGGTCCGCGACGCCGACCAGAAGGCGCTCACCCGGATCGCCCGGGAGGCAGGGGAGCTGATCGGCCGGGCCCGGGCCGGCAAGCTGGCCGGCGACGACGTCGGCGGCGGCACCTTCACCGTGTCGAACCTCGGCATGTTCGGGATCGAGCAGTTCACGGCCGTGATCAACCCGCCCGAGGCGGCCATCCTGGCCGTCGGGGCGGCCCTGGCCGAGCCGGTCGCGACCGACGCCGGGGTCGAGGTCCGCCGCCGGATGCGGCTGACCCTGTCGATCGACCACCGGGCCCTTGACGGGGCGACCGGGGCGGCGTTCCTGCAGCAGCTCAAGCGCACCCTCGAGCACCCGCTCCAGATCGTCGCCTGACCCACTACCTGCGCCACGGCGGGACGTGGGACCATGAGCTGTCCCGCCACGCAACCACTGCGAGGCCAAGCAGAGCCATGAGGCGCACGCCGACCGCGCGGGCCCGCCGGGTCGCCGGGCTGCTCGTCCTGACGAGCCTGGCCCTGGCCGCCTGCGGCGGCGGCGACGCCGGCAGCTCCGGCCAGGCCGCCCCCGCGGCCACGACCACCACCACGGCCCCGGCAGCGCCCACCACCACGGCCTCGGCCGCCGCCGGCCCCGCCTCCTGGTCGACGTCGCCCAGGAGTGGTCCCGGCAGCAACGAGATCGCCGACGGCCCCTCGGCCAAGCTCGCCACCGTCCGGGCAGCCAGCCACCCGGGCTACGACCGGGTCGTGTTCCAGTTCGTTGGGACCAGGATCCCCGCCTACCGGATCGAGTACGTCGGGGAGATCCCCCTCGGCGAGACCGACGACCAGTTCCTGACCCTCCAGGGCGACGCCTTCATCCAGGTCACCATCAACGGCAAGGCCAGCGACGACTACCGCCCCGGCACCCAGACCATGCCCGACAAGGTCACCCCTGCCCTCCCCCAGGTCCGCCAGCTCGGCCTGGCCGAGGACTGGGAGGGCGTGGTCCGCATCGGCATCGGCCTCGACCACCGCGCCGGGTTCCGGGTCCTGGAGCTGCACGACCCGGTCCGGGTGGTCGTCGACGTCGCCGTCTGAGCCGCCGGCCCGGCTCATCCCCCCGGGCGCGCCGGCGGGCCGCCGAGCGGGCGCAGCCACAGCGACGCGGCCGCCGGCTGCATGCTCTGGTCGACCACGGCCAGCAGCTCGCCGTGCAGCGCCTGCAGGTCGACCTGGTCGCGCAGGCGGGCCGCGAAGTGCTCGACGGTGCGGGCGGCGTCGTAGCGGCGGCGGTTGAAGCGCCGGTCGACCAGGGCCTGGACCCGGCGCCGCAGGGGTTGGAAGAGGGCGACGGCGGTGAGGGTGGCGGCGGCCACGGCCAGGCTGCCCGACCCGCCGGCCAGGTGTCCCGCGGCCGGGACGATCAGCAGGTAGGGGACGATCAGCAGGGCGGTGACCAGGGTGTAGGTCAGGGTGCGGCTGATCAGCCGGTCCAGATCCCACAGCCGGTAGCGCAGCACCGCCACCGCCACCGCCACCGG